>JACMKH010000370.1 GCA_014380205.1 Sphingomonadaceae bacterium | reverse complement strand
GCCGCGCGCGGCGAGCCCTCGCGATCGCTCATCACCCATGTCGAGGACCGCCTCGGCCACGACCGCCGCTACGCGATCGACGACCGCAAGGCGCGCGCCGAGCTCGGCTACGCCCCCGCGACGCGCTTCGAGCAGGGCCTCGCGGCGACGATCCACTGGTATCTCGCCAGCGAGTCTTGGTGGCGCGCGCTGCGCAAATGAGGCGTTGCGCGGAAAAAAATGACCGGCCGCCTCAGTCGCGATAAGGCGGCCGGTCGATGCACCCGATCGCAGCGGCGATCAGGTGACGATAAGGAAGGCGCGAAACCGCGGGGCAAGGGGTCAGCCCGTCCTGAAAAATTTTCTCGCTCCTAAACGCGAAAGGCCGCGGCGATTCCGCCGCGGCCTCCGCCCCATAAGCTGGTGAAATCAGCGGCGTGTTAGGCGACCTGCTTCTGCTCGACCTCCTCGGGATCGCGCAGGACATAGCCGCGGCCCCAGACGGTCTCGATGTAATTGTCGCCCGCACAGGCGAGGCTGAGCTTCTTGCGGAGCTTGCAGATGAACACGTCGATGATCTTGAGCTCGGGCTCGTCCATCCCGCCGTAGAGATGGTTGAGGAACATCTCCTTGGTCAAGGTCGTGCCCTTGCGAAGGCTCAAGAGCTCGAGCATCGCATATTCCTTGCCGGTCAGGTGGACGCGGCTGCCGTCGACCTCGACGGTCTTGGCGTCGAGGTTGACCGCGAGCTTGCCCGTGCGGATCACCGACTGCGAATGGCCCTTCGAGCGGCGCACCACGGCATGGATGCGCGCGACGAGCTCCTCGCGGTGGAAGGGCTTGGTGACATAATCGTCGGCGCCGAAGCCGAAGCTGCGCACCTTTGAATCCATCTCGCTGATCCCCGAGAGGATCAGCACCGGCGTCTGCACTTTGGCGACGCGCAGCTTCTTGAGCACGTCATAGCCGTGCATGTCGGGGAGGTTCAGATCGAGCAGGATGATGTCGTAATCGTAGAGCTTGCCGAGATCGAGGCCCTCCTCGCCGAGGTCGGTCGCATAGACGTTGAACCCCTCGGTGGTGAGCATCAGCTCGATGCTCTTGGCCGTGGTCGGCTCGTCTTCGATAAGCAGCACGCGCATCAGGTGACCCCTAAGCTGTTCGCGGCGGGCGCGGGCGGGCCGCGCTGGAAGCCTTCATTAACCATCAGGGGTATGAAGGCAAAAGGTTAAGGGCCGGTAAAGCGTTGTTGCCCTGCGATGTGTTGCAGCGAAGACTCACCCCGACTCCCGACAGGTGCGCGCCAGCCGATCGGCGAGGTGGTCGATCAATGCGGTGACGCGCGCGGGGCGATGGCGCTCGGGCGGGGTAACGAGATGGAGACCGGTGGTTTCGGTTGTCCACCCGGCGAGAATGGGTGCGAGGCGGCCCGCCGCGATGTCCACGTCGACGATGAAGCCGGGCAGCCGTGCGATGCCGAGCCCCGCGCGCAGGGCGGGCAGCATCGCCTCGCCGCTGTTGCACCTCAGCGGCCCGGTCACGCGCACCGCCGCCTCCTCGCCGCCCGGTCCGCGAAAGCGCCACAGCTCGGGCGTCGCGAGATTGGCGTAGCTGATGCAATCATGGTCGCCGAGCTCGGCGGGGTGCGCGGGCGTTCCGCGCCGCGCGAGATAGGCGGGCGCGGCGACCGCATGGCCGGGGATTTCGCCAAGCTTGCGCGCCCTCAGCGAGCTGTCGGGCAACGCGGCGATCCGCACCGCGAGATCGAAGCCGCGCTCGACGATGTCGACCTTCTCGTCGCCGAGGTGGAGATCGATCGAGACGGCGGGGTGCGCGACGAGAAACTCGGCGACCGCGGGCGCGACATGCGTCACCCCGAAGCTCATCGGCGCGGCGAGGCGGATCGTTCCGCTCGGCGCGCGCGCTTCCTCCCGCGCGGCTTCCTCGGCCGCCTCGGCCTCGTCGAGGATGCGCCGCGCGCGGACCGCGAGCGCGCTGCCGCTTTCGGTCAGCGAGAGGCGGCGCGAGGTCCGGTGGAACAACGCGGTGGCGAGATTCTGCTCGAGCCGCGACACCGCCTTGGAGACGGTCGCCTTGGAAAGCCCCAGCGCGCCGGACGCGCCCGTGAACGAGCGATGCTCGACGACGGTCGCGAAGATCGCCCAGGCTTCGAGATCGGGCAGGCGCATAATCGGAAACGATCCGTTTCGACAGTTTCTGTTTATTGACCAGACGCCGCGCCCTATGTCTAGTCCAACCTTTTTGGGAGAACGACGATGAAGACGATCATGGGCGTCTACGGCAACCCCGAGAGCCATTGGGTCGGCGACGGCTTCCCGGTGCGCTCGCTGTTTTCGTACAACCGCTTCGGCCAGGCGATCAGCCCGTTCCTGCTGCTCGATTTCGCGGGTCCAGCCGAGTTCACGCCGTCGCCCACGCCGCGCGGCGTGGGCGAGCATCCGCATCGCGGCTTCGAGACCGTGACGATCGTCTATGATGGCGAGGTCGCGCATCGCGATTCGACCGGCAAGGGCGGCGTGATCGGTCCCGGCGACGTCCAGTGGATGACCGCCGCGCGCGGCATCCTCCACGAGGAGTTCCACTCGCCCGACTTCTCCGAGCGCGGCGGCGCCTTTCGGATGATCCAGCTGTGGGTCAACTTGCCCGCGAGGCACAAGCTCTCCGAGCCCGGCTATCAGTCGATCCGCGACGCCGACATTCCCGCCGTGGCGCTGCCCGGCGGCGCCGGAACCGTTCGCGTGATTGCGGGCGAGCATGACGGACATCGCGGTCCGGCGCGGACCTTCACCCCGATCAACGTCTGGAACGTGACGCTCGCCGCCGGCAAGCATGCCGACTTCGACCTGCCCGAAGGGCATGTCGCGGCGCTGGTGGTGGTGTCGGGCGAGGTCATGGTCAACGGCGCCGAGACCGCGCGCGAGGCAGATTTCGTGCTCCTCGATCGCGCCGGGAGCGGGGTCGAGGTCCAGGCCAATGGCGAGGCGCGGCTGTTGCTGCTCTCGGGCGAGCCGATCGACGAGCCGATCGCGGGCCATGGGCCGTTCGTGATGAACAGCGAGGCCGAGATCCGCGAGGCGATCGACGATTTCAACCACGGCCGCTTCGGCAGGATCGCGGCTTGAAATGTCCCTCTCCCCGCGAGCGGGGAGAGGGAATGCGAGCGGAGCAAGCGAGGGAGAGGGGCCTTCGCGTGCCGATTGACTGCCCCCTCTCCCTAACCCTCTCTCCTCAAGGGGAGAGGGAACCTTCAGGAGCCCACCATGGCAAAAGTCCTCATCCTCTATTACTCCGCCTACGGTCACATCGAGGCGATGGCCGAGGCGGCCGCCGAGGGCGCGCGCGCGGCGGGCGCCGAGGTCGACATCAGGCGCGTCCCCGAGACCGTCCCCGAGGAGATCGCGCGCGCGCACCATTTCAAGCTCGATCAGCCCGCCCCCGTCGCCGCGATCGGCGATCTCGCCAACTATGACGCGATCATGATCGGCACGGGCACGCGCTTCGGCCGGATGTCCTCGCAGATGGCGAGCTTCCTCGACCAGGGCGGCGGGCTGTGGATGAGCGGCGCGCTCAACGGCAAGGTCGGCGGCGCCTTCACCTCGACCGCCTCGCAGCATGGCGGGCAGGAGATGACCTTGTTCTCGCTCATCGCCAACCTGCTCCATTTCGGGCTCGCGGTGGTCGGGCTCGACTACGGCTTCGCGGACCAGAACGGCGTCGACGAGGTCAAGGGCGGCTCGCCCTACGGCGCGACGACGATCGCCGGGAGCGACGGGAGCCGCCAGCCGAGCGAGACCGACCTCGCCGGCGCGCGGTACCAGGGCAGGCGCATCGCCGAGACCGCGATCAAGCTGTTCGGCTGAGCCTGTCGCGCGGCCGCGCGGCGCACTATCGTCGGGCGCGATGATCGACGTCCCCGCCAGCCTGATCGAGGAGCGTCATCTCGCCGCGACCGGGCCGGGCGGGCAGAACGTCAACAAGGTCGCGACCGCGATCCAGCTGCGCGTCGACATCGCCGGGCTCGATCTGCCGCCGCCCGTGCTCGCGCGGCTGCGCGCCTT
>JACMKH010000369.1 GCA_014380205.1 Sphingomonadaceae bacterium | reverse complement strand
TGCGCGAGGGCGCGGCGGTCGCCGATGTCGCCGAGGCGCTCGGCTTCAGCGATGGACGCAGCTTCGCGCGCGCGTTCCGCGGCTGGACGGGGCTCGCTCCCGCCGACTATCGCGACCGTCACGGCGATATTTGAGCGAAATTGTCCCTACGCAATTGATCGAAGCCGTCATCGACCCGCCGCGGCGCGCGCGGATATAGGCTCGACGCACAAGCGGCTGGCAAAAGCCGCCAAGGGGTGCACAATTGCTCAGATACGCAACCTTCGCGCTTGGCTGCGCGCTCGTATTCGGCGCATTCGCGCCCGTCGCTGCAGCGACGCCGGCGGCGCACACCCGGACGAGCATCACGCGCTTCGTCGAGATCGACGGCGGCGCGCGCATCCGCGTCCGTGAGGAGGGCCCGCGCGACGCGCCCGCGATCGTTCTGCTCCACGGCTTCACGATGAGCCTCGAAAGCTGGGACGGCTGGGCCGCGCGGCTCGCCGGTGACTATCGCGTTATCCGCTACGATCTGCTCGGCCACGGCATGACCGGCCGCGACCCGCTGCGCCGCTACGCGCCCGCCGAGCGCATCGAGGTGCTCGCCGCACTGATGGACGCGCTCGGGCTCGAGCGCGCGACGCTCGCGGGCAACAGCTTCGGCGGGCTCGTCGCCTGGCGCTTCGCCGCGCGCTACCCCGAGCGCGTCGACCGGCTGATCCTCGTCGACGCAGCCGCCTATTCGATCAACGGCGTCACCGAGCGCCCCGTCGCCGTCCCCGAGGCGATGCGCGCCTATCTGCTCGCTGTTCCCCGAGTGGCAGTCGAGGCTTCGGCCCAGCTGATCTTCGCGCATCCCGAGAATCTCCCCGAGGGCCGGCTCGCGCAGATTCGCGCGATGATGGCGCGGCCGGGGAACGGTCAGGCGATGGTCGAGCATCTCGAGGAGTTCGTGCTCCCCGATCCCGAGCCCGATCTCGCGCGCGTCGCCGCGCCGACGCTGATTCTCTGGGGCGAGCAGGACCGCATCATCCCGCTCGACCAGGCGCGCCAGCTCGCCGCCGCGATCCCCAACGCGCGGCTGATCACCTATCCCGACGTCGGCCATGCGCCGCAGGAGGAGATTCCCGATCGCTCCGCCGCCGATGTCCGCGCCTTTCTCGCCGAAGCCACCCGATGACCCCAAGCCACGACACCACCCACAGGGAGACCGCCATGTCCGCCACCCGCACGACCTCGCGCGCGCGCCGCTATCTGCTCGGCATCGCCGCCGCCCCGCTTGCCGCCGCCCTGCCCTCCCCCGCTCTCGCGCAGGAGACCGCCGCGAGCGACGCCGATGGCCCGATCATCGTCACCGCGCGCCGCCGCGACGAGACGCTCGTCGAGGTGCCGCTCTCGGTCACCGCGATCAGCGGCGAGCAGCTCGAATCGGTGGGCGCGCTCGACATCACCGAGATCGCCGAGAGCGTTCCCAACGTCACCTTCGAGGTCTCGCGCGGCACCAATTCGACGCTGACCACCTTCATTCGCGGCGTCGGCCAGCAGGATCCGGTCGGCGGCTTCGAGAACGGCGTCGGCCTCTATGTCGACGACGTCTATTACAACCGCCCGCAGGCCGCCGTGCTCGACATTTTCGACGTTGAGCGGATCGAGGTGCTGCGCGGCCCGCAGGGCACGCTCTACGGCCGCAACACGATCGGCGGCGCGATCAAGTTCGTCACGCGGCGGCTCTCGGACTCCTCGACCGGCGCGTTCCGCTTCACCGCGGGCAACCACGGCCAGCTCGACGGCGTCGCCTCGCTCGCGCTGCCGATCGGCGACAGCGGCTTCTACATCGGCGGCGCGACGGCGCTGCTCACGCGCGAGGGCTATGGCGAGAACCTCACCACGGGCGAGAACAATTACAACAAAGACGTGTTCGCGGCGCGGCTGAGCATGGAGTTCGCGCCCAACGACGATCTCTTCATCCGGCTGACCGGCGACTATACCGACGACCGCAGCAACGCGCGCGGCGGGCACCGGCTGATCCCCGGGCTGCAATCGGGCGCGCCCGTGCTTGAGAACGAGTTCGACACGCGCGGCGGGCTCCAGAACCCGCGCCAGCGCGTCGAGGCACAGGGCGCCGCGCTCACCGTCGAATATCAGGTCGCCGACGCGGTCCGGCTGCGCAACATCCTCGCCTATCGCGAGGACGAGGGCTCGACGCCGATCGATTTCGACGCGCTCCCCGCGCGCGACGTCGATGTCCCCGCGATCTACCTCAACGACCAGTTCTCCGAGGAATTCCAGATCGTCTACGACGACGACACTTTCGCCGGGCTGCTCGGCTTCTACTATCTCGACGCCAATTCGGTCACCAATTTCGACGTGATCCTCGCGACCACGGGCGCGCTGCTCGGGCTGCCCGGGCTCACCGCGAAGACCTTCGGCGAGGTCGACACCGAGACCTGGTCGGTGTTCGGCGACTTCACCTGGGACATCGTCGAGCAGTTCAGCGTCTCGGTCGGCGGTCGCTACACCCACGACGAGCGCGCCGCGCGCGTCTTCCGCCAGAGCATGATCTTCGGCCCCTCGCCCGATTTCGGCGGCGAGGGCGTGTTCATCGGCAATCCGACCTCGGACTTCAACGGCGAGGCGACCTTCAACCGCTTCACTCCGCGCGCGTCGCTGTCGTTCCGCCCCACCCCCGACCAGAATCTCTATGTGAGCTTCAGCCGGGGCTTCAAGGGCGGGGGCTTCGATCCGCGCGGCCAATCGACCGCCGCGCCCGATGTCGACGGCGACGGCGACCGCGACGCCGACGACATCTACGAGTTCATGGCGTTCGATCCCGAGTCGGTCGACAGCTATGAGCTCGGCTATCGCGCGTCGCTGTTCGACAATGCGGTCAACCTCGCGCTCGCGGGCTTCTACGCCGACTACACCGACATCCAGGTGCCCGGCTCGATCGGTGTCGACGCCGACGGCGACGGGGTCAACGAAAGCTTCATCGGCGTCACCACCAACGCCGGCGCGGCGACGATCTGGGGCGTCGAGTTCGAGGGCCAGGCGCGGCTCGCGCGCGATTTCATGACCCCAGGCGACCGGCTCGGCTTCAACTGGGCGCTCGGATACGTCAACGCCGAATACGACGAGTTCATCGACGCCTTCGGCAACGATGTCGCCGACATCCGGGTGTTCCAGAACACCCCCGAATGGACGCTGTCGGGAACGCTCGACTACAATTTCCCCGCGTTCGGCGGCCAGCTCGGGCTCGCCACCACGGTGAGCTACCGCTCGGAGACCAACCAGTTCGAAGTGCCCAACGCGCTGCTCGACCAG
This sequence comes from Sphingomonadaceae bacterium, assembly GCA_014380205.1. GTDB lineage: Bacteria > Pseudomonadota > Alphaproteobacteria > Sphingomonadales > Sphingomonadaceae > Parasphingopyxis. The sequence goes on along the minus strand of JACMKH010000369.1, from coordinate 848 downwards.
CCGAGCTATGCGCTGTGGGACGCGAGCATGACGTGGAACTCGGACGACGACCATTGGTCGCTCGGCCTCCACGCCAAGAACCTCACCGACGAGCGCTACATCGTCTCGGGCTATAATTTCATCAACCCGGTGACGGGCGGCCCCACGCTCGGCCGCGAGGGCGTGCTGACGGCCTATTACGGCGACCCGTTCCGCATATTCGTCACGGCGGGCATGCGCTTCTGAAATGCTCCTCCCCGAGCTTCGCTCGGGGAGGATTTGAGCTGGCCATGACCCCCCTCGCCCCCGCCCGCCGCGCCGCGATGATGGCGATGCTCGTGCTGGTCTACACCTTCAACTTCATCGACCGGCAGATCGTCGGCATCCTCGCGGTGCCGATCAAGGCCGATCTCCAGCTATCCGACACCCAGCTCGGCCTGATGGGCGGGCTCGCCTTCGCGCTGTTCTACACCTCGCTCGGCATCCCGATCGCGCTGATCGCCGATCGCAGGAGCCGCAGCTGGATCATGACGATCGCGCTCGCGCTGTGGAGCCTGTTCACCGCGCTCTGCGGGCTCGCGCAGAATTTCTGGCAGCTGTTCGCGGCGCGGCTCGGCGTCGGCATCGGCGAGGCGGGCGGGGTCGCGCCCGCCTATTCGCTGATCGCCGACATGTATCCGCCCGATCGCCGCGCACGGGCGCTCGGCGCCTATTCGTTCGGCATCCCGATCGGCAGCGCGTGCGGCATCGTGTTCGGCGGAATCATCGCGAGCCTGGTCGACTGGCGCTGGGCGTTCATCGCGGTGGGGCTGGCCGGGCTCGCCCTCGCCATCCCCTTCCGCCTCGTCATGCGCGAGCCCGCGCGCGGC
>JACMKH010000048.1 GCA_014380205.1 Sphingomonadaceae bacterium | reverse complement strand
GACGCGCACGAACGGGATGATCCCGCTGGTCTTGCCGTTGAGGCCGACCGGCTCGCCGATGCCGCGGACATTGCCCCAATAGGTGCCGATCCCGCCGCCCTTCGAGGCGAGCCAGACATTCTCGTTCCACGTGTCGACGATGCCGTTCAAACTGTCGCTGACCGAGTTCAGATAGCAGCTGATCGGCAAGCCGCGCCCGGTGCCGCCATTCGACAATACGGGCGTCGCGGGCATGAACCACAATTTCGAAATATAGTCGTAGACGCGCTGGGCGTGGTCCTGGTCGTCGGAATAGGCCGAGGCGACTCGGGCAAACAGATCCTGGTACGATTCACCCGGGAGCAGATAGCGATCGGTGAGCGTGTCCTTGCCGAATTCGGTAAGCAGTGCGTCGCGCGACGAATCGGTGACGATGTTGAACGCACGGGCGTCGATCGTCTTGCTGTCGCGCTTGGTTTCCGTGGTCGAACCGTCCGTCGTGGCGACATCGCTCGAGCTTGCAAAATCCATCGTCTGTCCTCGTTCTGACCGCCGTTCTGCGACGGCTTGTTCTGTTTCTGTTCGACTCGGGCCATGACGCGAGCCTAGCCCATTTTTCGGTCCGAAAGGGGCTTTTCTGCAGCGCATCCCCGATATCCACAGGGCGCGCGCGGGCTCATGCTGGAAATAGTCATTCCCAGCCCCAACCACAACCAGTTGAGAGCGGCCCCCGCCGGAACACGACATATAGTGGCTGAACCGCGGCGAGACGCAAGCGCTATGTTTAATGAATGATGAAAAAACTGTCCCATCCGGAGGCGCTGTTGCGGCGCGGCCACGAATCGTTCCGTAACCACCCAAAGCGGCGTCAGACCGGCGCCATGAGCATAGCGCGCCCGGCCGCGACAGGTCCGAATCACCCGCCTTGCAACTGGTCGCACTCTCGGGCATTGAATGCGAGCGGACCGGGCCCCTCTGGCGAGGCATTTCAGCCTCGTGATGTCGGACCGCATCGGAGTTTCCGATGCGATTCGAGCGGCCCAACGCCTGACCCTGCATAGGAAAACTCCGATCGAAAGCCACGCTTTTGAAGAGGAGTGACCCATGTCCAATCGTCTCTACCGTCTGATGCTCGCCCACCAACGAATCGATGAAACGCTGCGCCGTGAGCAACGCCGCCGCGGGGTGTCGCCGTTCGTGCTCATGCGGCTCAAGAAAATGCGGCTGCGCGTCAAGGATTTGATCCACCGCCAGCGACGCGCGCCGCAAACGAGCTGACGGCGTGGCGCGGAGCCGCGGCACGCGCCGTCGGCCCCGCGCTATGACCCACTATTGAGAGCGTGATCGAGGAACATCATCATGGAATTTCTGTTCGCCGACTGGCTCGGTACCCCGGCCTGGTTCTGGCTCGCCTTTCTTGGCCTAGTCGCGGCGCTGACCGCGTTCGACCTTGGCGTTCTCCACAAGGAAGACCGCGAGATGGGGATCGGCGAGAGCCTAAAGCTCAGCGTCTTCTACATCGCCATCGCGCTTGCCTTCGGGGCGTGGATATGGGTCGAGCGCGGCGCCGATCTGGGCATGAAATATTACACCGGCTTCTTCATCGAGAAGGCGCTGTCGATCGACAATGTGTTCGTCATCAGCCTGATCTTCAGCTTCTTCGCGATTCCCCCCAAATATCAGTATCGCGCGTTGGTGTGGGGGATCATCGCGGTGATCGTGCTGCGCGGCGCGATGATTGCGGCGGGCGCGGCTTTGGTCGCCGAAGCCTATTGGGTGCTGTACATCTTCGCCGCTTTCCTGATCGCGACGGGTATCAAGATGTTCTTCGCCGGGGACAAGCCGATGGACGTCGGCAACAACCCCGTGGTGCGGTGGATCTCGCGCCACATGCGCGTCACCAAAGAGCTTCACGCCCAGCATTTCTTCGTCCGCGTGCCCGACGAGAAAAGCGGCAAGATGGTGCGCGCGGCGACGCCTTTGTTCCTCGCTTTGGTGGTCATCAACCTCGCCGACCTGGTGTTCGCGGTCGATAGCGTGCCGGCGATCTTCGCGATCACCACCGACACGTTCATTGTCTACACCTCGAACATCATGGCGATCCTCGGCCTGCGCGCGCTCTACTTCGCGCTATCGGCGATGGTCCACCGCTTCCATTACCTCAAATATGCGCTGGCGGCGGTGCTGGTGTTCATCGGCACCAAGATCTTCGTCGCCGATTTCGTGCTTGGCGGCGACAAGTTCCCGCCGTTGCTGAGCCTCGGCGTCACCGCGGCGCTGATCGCTTCCGGGATCATCTATTCGCTGTGGAAAACCAAGGGCCAACTCGATCCCGACTGGCCCGCCGATGAGGGCGAAGCAGGCGCGAAGCGCCACATCGACGAACTGACCGATGGGAAAGCCGTCTGACGAAAGATGCTAGGGCCGTCGCTCATTGGAGCGGCGGCCCTTGCCATTGTCTTGCCCTGCTCAGCATTGCGGCGCGATGTTGAACACTGCGAGCTTGTGCCCGTCGGGGTCGCGGAAGTAAGCGAAATATTGCCCCATCGCCGGATCGCCGCGATATCCTGGCGGCCCCTCGTCGGTCCCGCCGAGTTCGAGCGCCTTGGCATAAAAAGCATCGACCCGGTCGCGCGAGTTCATCACCAGCGCGATCATGTTGCCGTTGCCGGCGGCGGCGGGCTGCTTGTCGAAGGTGCGGATGAGGACGATTGCCGGCGAGTCCATCGACCTGCCGTAGAGCGTGAAGCCGCCATTCTCCTCGCCCTCAAGCTGCATCAGCCTTTTGGCTCCGATCGTCCCGAGCAAAGCGTCATAATAAGCCCGCGCGGAATCGAGGTCGTCGGTGCCGAGCGTGACATAGCCGATCATGATCGTCTCCTCAGGGTTTGAGCAGTTCCAGCGTCGCCATCACCATCGCCTCGGAGCCGAGCGTGATGGCCGGCTCGGGGGCGATCTTGAACAGAGGCGAATGGTGCGAGGGAACCGCGGGACCG
>JACMKH010000047.1 GCA_014380205.1 Sphingomonadaceae bacterium | reverse complement strand
CGATCCAATCCCCGCCCCATGAAGCCGAACGTCCTCGTCCTCCGCGCCGCCGGCACCAATTGCGATGCCGAGACCGCCCACGCCTTCAGCCTGGTCGGCGGACAGCCGACCGTGCTGCACGTCAACCGCCTGCGCGAACGGCCGGCGACCCTGCGCGAGCACCAGTGCCTGGCCATCCCCGGCGGCTTCAGCTACGGCGACGACGTCGCGAGCGGGCGCATCTTCGCCAACGAGCTGATGAGCGCGCTGCGCGACGAGCTGCTCGGCTTCGTCGAGGCTTTTCGGCCCGCGCTCGACGGCAATATCCGCCTCTGCGTGGGCAACGCGCCCCACAACCGCTTCGCCACGGTCGAATGAAGCTAGTCCCCGCGCCGCCCCATCTCGACGACGCGCCGCACCACGTCCGCCTCGACCCCCGGCGGGACGAACTTGGCGACATCGCCCCCGTAGAGCGCGATCTCCTTGACCAGCCGCGAGGCGATTGGCTGATAGGCGACGTCGGCCATCAGGAAGACCGTCTCGATCTGGTCGTTGAGCTGCTGGTTCATCCCCGCCATCTGGAACTCATATTCGAAGTCGGCGACCGCGCGCAGCCCGCGGATGATGATGCGCGCACCCTCGCGCATCGCGAAATCCATCAGCAGCGAGTTGAAATGAACCACCTCGATCGCGCCCTCGCAATCGGCGACCTCGCGCCGCACCATCGCGAGCCGCTCGTCGTCGCTGAACATGGGCGACTTGGAAGGGTTGGTCGTCACGCCGACGATCAGTCGGTCGACGAGCTTCGCCCCCCTGCGGATGATGTCCATATGGCCGAGGGTGACCGGATCGAAGGTGCCGGGATAGACCCCGATGCGCTCTTCGGACATCAACGGCTCCTCTCGATGGCGAAGCGGGCGATCGCGCGGAGCAGCGCGGCGCTCTCGCCGAAATCGCGCAGATGCTCGATCGCCTGGTTGACGAACAGCGTTGCCTGGCGGCGCGCCTGATCGGGGCCGAGCAGCGAGACGAAGGTCGCCTTGCCCGCCGCCGCGTCCTTGCCGAGCTTCTTGCCGACCTCACTCTCGTCGCCTTCGATGTCGAGCAGGTCGTCTGCGATCTGGAAGGCGAGCCCGAATTCGCGCGCATAGCCGCGCAGCCCGGTGCGGCTGTCGGGAGGCACGCGTCCCATGATCGCCCCCGCCTCGACGCAGAAGCCGATCAGCGCGCCTGTCTTGAGCTGCTGGAGCCGCGTCACCGCGGGCAGGTCGAGCGGCTGGTGCTCGGCGGCGAGGTCCATCGCCTGCCCACCCGCCATCCCGGCGGGGCCGCTCGCGCGCGCGAGCTCGAGCGTGAGCTCGGCGCGCACGAACGGATCGGGATGGGTGGCCTCGTCGCCAAGCAGCTCGAAGGCGAGCGCATGAAGGCTGTCGCCGGCGAGGATCGCGGTCGCCTCATCGAACGCCTTGTGCAAGGTGGGCCGCCCGCGCCGCAGGTCATCGTCGTCCATGCTCGGCAGATCGTCGTGGATCAGCGAATAGACGTGGATGCACTCGACCGCGAGCCCGACGCGCAACGCGTGATCGCGGCCGATGTGGAACAGCTCGCACGCGGCGGCGACGAGCAGCGGCCGCATCCGCTTACCGCCGCTCATCGCGGCGTGGCGCATCGCCTCGTAGAGCCGCGCACGCGAATCCTGCGGAACGGTGAGCAGCTGGTCGAACGCGACGTCGAGCTCCGCCGCGATCTGGTCGAGCGCCGGCTTGAGCCCGAAGGGAACGACCCCCATCGCCGTCTCAGTCGGGATCGAGCGCGACGACGCCAGCGGGCCGGTCGTCGGCGTCGAGCTGGATCTTCTCGATCCGCGCCTGCGCGGATTTGAGCCGCGCCTCGCAATGCGCCCGGAGCCTGTCGCCGCGCGCGTAGAGCGCGATCGATTCGTCGAGCGGCGCATCGCCCGTTTCGAGCCGGTGGACGATCTCCTCGAGCTGCCTGAGCGCATCCTCGAAGGAGAGCGCCGCGACATCCTCCGTGTGGTTCGCGCTGGGTTCGTTCATGCCATCGCTATGGCCGCGCGCGCGAGCTATGGTCAAGCGCAAGGCGCGGCGCGCGACCGCCACGATTCAACCCCGAAGGAGCCGACCCGATGCCCACCGTTGTCAATCCCGCGACCGGCGAGACCGGCCGGTCGTTTCCCGAGCTCGGCGACGACCAGATCGAGGCGACGCTCGCCAGGGCAGCGGAGACCTATCGCGAGTGGCGGCTGACCTCGTCCGCCGAGCGCGCCGCGCTGCTCAACGCTATCGCCGATCAATATGACGCGCACCGCGACCGGCTCGCCGCGACGATCACCGAGGAGATGGGCAAGCCGATCAGGCAGGCGCGCGCCGAAATCGCGAAATGCGCGGGCGGCTTCCGCTTCTACGCCGAGAAGGGGCCCAGGATGCTCGAGCCGTTCGAGGTAGAGGTCAAGCAGGGCCGCGCGATGGCGCATTGGCTGAGCCAGGGGCCCGTGCTCGCGATCATGCCCTGGAACTACCCCTTTTGGCAGGTCGTGCGCTTCCTCGCACCGACGATCATGGCGGGCAATGTCGGGCTGTTGAAGCACGCGAGCTCGACCCCCGGCTGCGCCGCCGCGCTCGAGGAGATGGTGACGGCGGCGGGCGCGCCCGAGGGGCTGTTCCAGAACCTCCATATTCCTTCATCGAAGGTCGCCGGGATCATCGCCGATCGCCGCGTCGTGGCGGTGACGATTACGGGAAGCGAGGGCGCGGGGATCAAGGTCGCCGAGGCGGCGGGACGCGATCTCAAGAAGGTCGTGCTCGAATTGGGCGGCTCGGACCCGTTCATCGTCATGCCGAGCGCCGACGTCGCCAAGGCCGCCGAGGTCGCGGTCACCGCGCGCTTCCAGAACGCGGGCCAGTCGTGCATATGCGGCAAGCGCATGATCGTCCACGCGGACATCTACGACGCGTTCATGGAGCGCTTCACCGCAGGCGTGAACGCGCTCAAGGTCGGCGACCCGACCGACGAAGCGACCGAGATGGGCCCGCTCTCCTCTGAAGGCGCGCGCGACGACATCCAGAAGCTGCTCGACAAGGCGGTCGCTCAGGGCGCGACCAAGCTGTGCGGCGGCGCGACCCCTGACAAGCCCGGCGCGTGGATGGACCCCGCGATCCTCGTCGACATCCCGGAGGATGCGCCGGTGATGCGCGAGGAGTTCTTCGGCCCCGTCGCGATGGTGTTCAAGGTCGCCGACCTGGACGAGGCGATCGCGCTCGCCAACGATATCCCCTTCGGTCTCGGCTCCTCGGTCTGGACCGACGACGAGGGCGAGCAGCAACGCTTCATCCGCGACATCGAGGCGGGGATGACCGCGATCAACCAGATGCTTGTCTCGGACCCCCACGCCCCCTTCGGCGGCATCAAGCGCTCGGGCCACGGCCGCGAGCTCAGCCAATACGGGCTGCACGAGTTCATGAACCTCAAGAGCGTGATGATGACCGGCTGACTAGCGCGACCCAGCCATCCCCGCCTCCGCCAGCAATATCGTCAGCGCCATCTGCGTGCACGCCACGGTGCTCTCGCTGTCGACCCAATATTCGTCGCGCGAATGCGAGCGGCCGCTTTCGCCGCAGCGGCTGATCGTGATCGCGGGGATGCCGAGCGAGATCGGCACGTTCGAATCGGTCGATGAGGCGCCGATCTCGGGCGCGAGGCCGTTGGCGCGCATCGCCGCGATCGCGCGCTGGACGAGCGCGTCCTCGGCGTCGCCGGGG
>JACMKH010000368.1 GCA_014380205.1 Sphingomonadaceae bacterium | reverse complement strand
GACCGCGCCGGCGTGGCCCGAGATCACCACCTGCCCCGGCGCATTGTCGTTCGCCGCGACGCAGACCTCGCCCTCGGCCGCGTCGGCAACGATCGCCTCGGCATCGGCGAAATCGACCCCGAGCAGCGCCGCCATCGCCCCCACGCCGACCGGAACCGCCGCCTGCATAGCGCGGCCCCTGAGCTTGAGCAGCCGAGCCGTCGTCGCCAGATCGAACGCCTCGCCCGCGCACAGCGCGCTATATTCGCCGAGGCTGTGCCCCGCGACGAAATCGGACTTGTCGGCGAGCCGCACCCCGCCCTCGCGCGACAGCACGCGCAGCACCGCGATCGCGTTCGCCATGATCGCCGGCTGCGCGTTCTCGGTGAGCGTGAGCCGATCCTCGGGGCCCTCGCGCATCAACTCGAACAGCTTCTCCCCGAGCGCGTCGTCTACCTCCTCGAACACCGCGCGCGCCGCCGCGCTCGCCTCTGCGAGCTCCATGCCCATGCCGACGGCCTGGCTGCCTTGGCCGGGAAAAATGAATGCGCGCATAGATCGATACCTCCGCAGCTTCGGAGGCGGGGTTAGGCAGCCACGCTGCCCCATGCAAGGCGCGCGGTCCTTGCATCCCCCGCCAATCCCGCTATGTAGGCCGCATCCGGGGCGGGAGCCGTTGCTCTCCGCCCCGGTTCGCATTGAAGACAGCCGGAGGGGCGTCCGCATCGGGCGGCGTTAGCAATCGGCCAAGAAGGATATCCGCATGCCGCTCTACGAGCATGTCTTCCTCGCGCGTCAGGACTTGGCACAAGCCCAGGTCGACGCGCTCGCCGAGGAAGCCGCCAAGATCGTCGAATCGCGCGAAGGCAAGGTCGTCAAGACCGAGACCTGGGGCTTGAAGAGCCTCGCCTACAAGATCGCCAAGAACCGCAAGGCGCATTTCGTCATGCTCAACATCGAGGCGCCCGGCGGCGCGGTCGAGGAGCTCGAGCGCCAGACGCGGATCAATGAGGACGTCATCCGCTACATGACGATCCGCGTCGACGAGCATGAGGCCGGCCCCTCGGTGATGATGCGAAAGAACGACCGCGACGCCAAGCGCCGCGGCCGCCACGACGACGACGACCGTGGCGATCGGGGAGACCGGGGCGACCGCGGGGATCGCGGCGACCGTCCCGAACGCGCCGAGCGCCTCGAGCGCGCCGCCGAGCAGGGAGAATAATCATGGCCCGCCCCTTCTTCCGCCGCCGCAAATCCTGCCCCTTCTCGGGCAAGGACGCACCCGTCATCGATTACAAGGACGTCCGGCTGCTCCAGGGCTTCGTCTCGGAGCGCGGCAAGATCGTCCCTTCGCGGATCACCGCCGTCTCGGCCAAGAAGCAGCGCGAGTTGTCGCGCGCAATCAAGCGCGCGCGCCACATCGGCTTGTTGCCATACATCGTGAAATAGGAGCGCCAGGCTATGGAAATCATTCTGCTTGAGCGCGTCGGTAGCCTCGGCACGATCGGCGATGTCGTCACCGTCAAGGACGGCTATGCGCGCAACTTCCTGCTCCCCAACAAAAAGGCGCTGCGCGCCAACGACGCCAACCGCAAGGTGTTCGAGGCGACGCGCGCGCAGATCGAGAAAGACAATGAGCAGCGCCGCGGCGTCGCCGAGCAGGAGGCGAGCAAGCTCGACGGAGTCTCGGTCGAGCTGATCCGCCAGGCGTCGAACACAGGCCAGCTCTACGGCTCGGTGTCGGTCCGCGACATCGTCGTAGCGCTCGCCGACAAGGGCGAGAAGGTCACCAAGCAGCAGATCATCCTCGAGCGCCCGATCAAGGCGATCGGCGTCCACAAGGTCCGCGTCCAGCTCCACGCCGAGGTCGAGCTTACGGTCAAGGTCAACGTCGCGCGCTCGCCAGAGGAGGCCGAGCTCCAGGCGCAGGGCGTCGATGTCATGGCGGCGATGTTCGAGAAGGACGAGGCCGGCTTCACCGAGGCGTTCGATCCCGACGCCGAGCCGGGTCAAATCGCGGCGATCGAGGGCGAAGGCGAGGCGGAAACGGCTGTGCCCGACGCGGCGGAAGAGGCTGCCAGCGAGCCTGCGGCGGAGAAGTTTACCGCCGAGCCCGAGGCTGCCGAATCGGTGGAGGAGGATGAGACGGGGGAGGACAGCGAACCCACCGCTTGACGTCCCTTCTCCCAGCGGGAGAAGGGTTTCGCCGATGACTCCCCTCGCCCAAGCATTCGCGCGCGACGCATCGCTGCTCCCGCAGATGCTCGATCTCGCAAATGATCGCGTCATGCTGCTCGAGCTCACCCAGGCCGACTACCGCGCCGCGAGCTTCCTCGACCAGCGCGCGATGACACAAGAGCGCCGCCGCGACTGGGCGGGCTGGGCCGAGATCGAAGCCGCGACCCCGGCGCGCGCCGACGCGGATTTCATCTTCCACATCGGCCATGTCGGCTCGACGCTGATCGCGCGTCTGCTCGGCGAGCTTCGCAGCGTCCTCGCGCTGCGCGAGCCGTTGATCCTGCGCACCCTCGCCGAGATCGCGCTGCTCCGCGACAGGCCCGAATCGCCTTGGCCGCCGCAGGCATTCATGCCGCGCCTGCGCACCGCGACCGCCTGGCTCTCGCGGACCTTCGATCCCGGCCAGCGCGCACTGGTCAAGGCGACGAGCTTCGCCGGCGAGCTCGCGGGCGACATCCTCGCGCAGAGCAACCGCGCAGTCTTCCTCAGCGTCTCGCCCGAGCGCTACATCGAGACCATTCTCGCTGGTGAGAATTCGCGCCAGGAGCTCACGATACTCTCGGGCCCGCGCCTCGTGCGCCTCCACCGCCGCATCGGCGCCGAGCCTTGGGCGCTGTGGCAGCTGCCCGAGGCGGTGCGCGCCGCGCTCGGCTGGGCATGCGAGATGGCGACGCTTACCGAGGCCGCGCGTCATGCGGCGAGCAATCAGCTGCTCTGGGTCGATTTCGACGCCTTCCTCGCCGATCCCGCGCGCAGGCTCCAGCATATCGCCGAATTCCTCGGCCACGAGCTTTCGAGAAGCACGGCCGACGCGCTGATCTCGGGCCCGATCATGCAGCGCTATTCCAAGGCCCCCGAGCACGGCTACAGTCCCGAGCTGCGCGCCCAGCTGCTCGCCCAGACGCGACGCGAGCGCGGCGGCGAGATCGGCGCGGCGCTCGACTGGCTCGAGCAGGCGGCGAGCGATCATCCTGTGATTGCGGACGCGCTCGCGGCGGGGCATGGACGCTAGCCATGTTCAAGCAGATCCACGGCCTGCTCAACCCCGCGCAGATTGCAGAGCTGCGCCAGATCGCGGAGCGCTCGCAATTCGTCGACGGCCGCGTCAGCAACCCGCACTCGAAGGTCAAGAACAACCTCCATCTCGCCGACCAGCAGGCCTATCAGCGCACCGCGCAGCTGCTCGCCGATGCGCTGCTCAGCAACGAGGATTTCTTCAACTTCGCCTTCCCGGCCCAGCTCGCGCCGCCGCTGCTCACCAAATACCACCCCGGCATGCATTACGGGCTCCACCCCGACGCGGCCTTCATGCCGATCGGTAAGGCCAATCTGCGCGCCGACCTGTCATGCACGATCTTCCTCAACGAGCCCGAGAGCTATGAGGGCGGCGCGCTGCGCGTCACGCTCGGCGACAGCGAATACCGCTTCCGCCTCCCCGCTGGCGCGGCGATCGTCTATCCCTCCTCGACGCTCCACGAGGTCGAGCCCGTGACCAAGGGCGAGCGGCTCGTCGGCCTTACCTTCATCGAGAGCCGCATCCGCTCGACCGACGACCGCTGGCTGCTCTACGAGCTCAACGAGGTCGCCGCGCTCGAGGGGCTCAACATGTCGGCCGCGAGCTTCACGCGGCTCCAGGCGGTCCAGCAGGCGCTGCTCAGGCGCTGGGCGGAGAAATAAGTCAGGACCCGCACTGCCATTCGGCCTCGAAACGGACGCGCCCGCCATCCGCGCGCTCCACCGTCGCCGTCGCCGGCTTCACGTTGAGCTCCTCGATCTGTTGCCCCTCGGTCTCCGCCGGCGCCACCGTGATCGTGATTCCCTGCGCGGTGAACGCGCCGCCCGCGAAGAGCGCCTCGAGATCGCCCTCGAAATCGCCGTCGAAATCGAAGTGGAGTGTCGTGCCGTTGGGCTTGGCGATTGCGTCGCCGTCGACCGCGACGAGCAGGTCCTTGCCGTCATAGACGAGGCTGCACCCCGAACCCGGCGCGAGCTCGGCCTCGATGTCGGCCATCCCGATCGCGCCCATCTCGGGCGGCGGCGCGGCGGGGGGCGCGGGCTCAGCCGCGTTTTCCGCCGCCACACCGTTCGACTCAGGCGCGTCCGGCGGCGAGCAGGCCGCGAGCGCGAGACTAAGCAGCGCCCAGCGCTTCATCGTGCGCCTCAATAGCCCATCAGCGAGAGCACTTCCTTGCGGCTGCGCTCGTCCTCGAGGAAGGTCCCCATCAGCCGGCTCGTCACCATGCCGACCCCGGGCGTGCGCACGCCGCGCGCGGTCATGCAGGCGTGGCTCGCCTCGATCACCACCGCGACGCCGAGCGGGTTCAGATGCCGCCAGATGCAGTCGGCAACTTCGGCGGTGAGCCGCTCCTGGACCTGGAGCCGCGCCGCGAAGGCGTTCAGCACGCGCGCGAGCTTGGAGATGCCGACCACCTTGTCGCGCGGCAGATAGGCGATCGCGGCCTTGCCGATGATCGGCGCCATATGGTGCTCGCAATGCGAATGGAACGGAATGTCGCGCAGCAGCACGACCTCGTCATAGCCGCCGACCTCCTCGAAGGTCCGCGCGAGATGCGCCTCGGGGTCCTCGCCATAGCCGCGGCAATATTCCTTCCACGCGCGCGCGACGCGGCGCGGCGTGTCGAGCAGCCCCTCGCGCGCGGGATCGTCCCCCGCCCAGCGGATCAGCGTCCGCACCGCCTCGGCGACCTCGTCGGGAACGGGCAGCTTGCCCTCGCCCTCGACGAGATCGCCGTCGACCGCATGATCATATTCGGCCATGGCGCGAGGCTTTCCCGGATCGCGGCGGCGAAGTCCAGCGCCAAAGTTCACACAAAGTCCACACCTGCGCGCGGCGCCGCGGCCGGGCGAAGTTTACGAAGTTCATGGCGTGGAGCGAATCGCGCGGGGGAGCGGATCCAGACAAAGCAGACACCCTGTGCGGCGGGAAATCCGGCCTCAGGATGAGAGCGGCGGCGCGAGGAGGAGGCTGACTCCATCCGCGAGCATGGATCACAAAATCTCCTATTCGTCAAGAACAAAAACAGAACCTTTACCGGTGCAGTGATGGCGTGGCCCGCGCTGCTCGCCCAGCGCCAAGCGGGACAGGCTGGATGAGATAAAGGCTTGTCGTAGCTTGTGTTTTTTGGCAGTGGCGCCTGCATCGCCAAATCCGGCGGCGGACGGGAGGGCGAGAGATGGCGACGGTTTCCGAGAAGTCGGGCGTATTCGGCGGCGTTCAGCGGGCCGCTGGGCCTTTTTCGCGCCGGGCCATTCGCCCGGACGACGACTTTCCGCCCAGATGCGACTTTCTCGAGCCCTCTGTGTGGGATCGTGGCGATGTAGTCGAAACCAAGCCTGAGCCCCCTTCGCTCGCCGCCGGTTTCCCCGCCGCGATCGATCTCGCGGACCTCGACGGAAGCAACGGCTTCCGCCTCGACGGAATCGATGACTCCGAAAGCGGCAGCTCGGTGTCGGATGCGGGCGATGTCAATGGCGACGGGTTCGATGACATCATCATTGGCGCGCCTAAAGCCGATCCGGGCGGGGACAGCCAAGCTGGCGAGAGCTATGTCGTATTCGGCCGGGCGGGCGGGTTCGCCGCGAGCTTCGACCTCGCGAGCCTCGACGGAAGCAACGGCTTCCGCCTCGACGGAATCGATGCGACGGACTTCAGCGGCTGGTCGGTGTCCTCGGCGGGCGACGTCAACGGCGACGGCTTCGACGATATCCTTGTCGGTGCCTTCGGCGGCGATCCGGACGGCGAGAGCTATGTTGTGTTCGGCAGGGCGGGCGGCTTTGCGTCGGGCCTGGGCCTTGTGGACCTCGACGGAAGCAACGGCTTCCGCCTCGATGGGATCGACAATGGCGATGGGAGCGGCCGTTCGGTCTCGGCGGCGGGCGACGTCAACGGCGACGGGTGCGACGATATCATCATCGGTGCACCCGGCGCCGACGGTGACGCGGGCGAGAGCTATGTCGTGTTCGGGAAGGCGGGCGGGTTCGCCGCGAGCTTCGACCTCGCGAGCCTTGACGGGTCGAACGGCTTTCGACTCGCAGGGGTCCTCGAGGACGACAACAGTGGTGACTCGGTCGCTTCGGCGGGCGATGTCAACGGCGACGGCTTCGATGACATCATCATCGGAGCCCCATTGGCCCCCTTTGCCCTCGCCGACGCCCAGGTCGGCGAGTGTTATGTGGTGTTCGGGAAGGCGGGCGGGTTCGCTGCGAGCTTCGAGCTCGCGAGCCTCGACGGGTCGAACGGCTTCCACATCGAGGGTATCGATGAGGAAGACCTGTGCGGCTATTCGGTCTCCTCGGCGGGCGATGTCAACGGCGACGGCTTCGACGACATCCTCATCGGCGCCCCCGGCGGAGACCCTGTAGGAGCCTATCGCGCGGGCGAGAGCTACATCGTGTTCGGCAAGGCGAGCGGATTCGCTGCGCGCATCGACATGGCGAGCCTAACCGGCGCCAACGGCTTTCGCATCGACGGCGTCAGCGGCGACAACTACAGCGGCGCTTCTGTCTCAGCCGCGGGCGATTTCAATGCCGACGGCTTCGACGATATCATCATCGGCGCCAATGGCGCCTACGAAAGCTATATCGTATTTGGCAAAGCGGGCGGGTTTGCCCCAAGCTTCGACCTAGCGAGCCTGGATGGGAGCAATGGAATTCTCATCAGCGGCGACAGCTACAGCGACCGCTCGGTGTCGGCGGCGGGTGACGTCAACGGGGACGGCTTCGACGATATCATTGTCGGCGACCGTCACGCCGGTGGCTTCGCTGGCGCGAGCTATGTGGTGTTCGGCTTCGCGCCGGGCGCGGGCGAGACGATCGTCGGGACTGACGGCGCGGACAGCCTGGTCGGAGGCGCGGGAGACGATTCGCTCAGCGGCAGGTCGGGCAACGATACGCTGCGGGGCAATGGCGGCGCGGACTCGCTGGACGGCGGCGACGGGATCGACTGGGCCGACTATCGCAAGGGCGGCGCTGTTCGCGCGGACCTGGCGTCCCCCGCATCCAACACGGGGGATGCGGAGGGCGATGCCTATGTCTCGATCGAAGACCTGCGCGGCTCGCATAGCGCCGACGCGCTCTTCGGCGACGCTTTCGCCAATCACCTCAAGGGGAGCGGCGGGAGCGATCTGATCGACGGCCGCGGCGGCAACGACAGCCTTCAGGGCGGCGCGGGCAGGGACACGCTGACGGGCGGCGGAGATAGGGACCGCTTCCAGCTCGATCGCATCAAAGCCCTCGACTCCGACTTTTTGACCGACTTTGCTCCCGGCGCCGACAGGATCGCGCTCCACGCAGACGTATTCGGCCTGACGAAGGGAGCACTCGGCGGGGGCCGGTTCGTCGTGAGCGATTTTGCCCAGGATGCGAGCGATAGGCTGATCTACAAGGCGAATGCCGGCAAGCTCTATTTCGACCCCGATGGGACGGGCGCGCAGGCGCAGGTTCTGATCGCGACGCTGGTCGGCGCGCCGCCGCTGAGCGCGGCGGATTTCGTCGTGATCTGAGCGCAGCGGAAATTTCGGCAATGGCGACATCGCGCCATAGCCGCCGGGGCGCGCGCTAACACGGGCGTGCGGGGGGGCAAGCTGGATTCCGGTCAAACGGGGAGCTGACCGCCGAGTGATCGGGGGGTCAACGGTGGGGAGGGACAGCCACAGGCTGTCCCCCTTTTTGCTTTCCCCTACCTAGAAGCTGAAGCCCGCCGCCAGGCCATAGCGCCGCGGCTCGAGCGTGAAGATGTTGGTGAACAGGCCCGAGCTCGGGTCGGTCAGATAGTGGCCGGTGATCGCGTTGTTGTCGAAGGCGTTCTGGACGAAGGCGCGGACGAACCAGCGGTTGTCGACGCCGTTGAGCTGGACCTGCGCGTTGAGCACGCCGTAGCTGTCGATCCGGTCGACCGGATCGTTGAAGCTGCGGCCCCATTGCTCGCCGGTGTAGGTGTAGTCGGCGCGCAGCACGAGGCTCATGCCGTTGTCGAAATCGGCGGTGTATTGGCCGCCGACCGAGATCTTCATGTCGGGCGCGAGCGGAAGGTTGTTGCCCGACAGATCGACCGCGACGCCGTCGGGGAGCCCGATCGGCGCGCCCGCGCTGTTGAACAGCACCTGATAGGGCAGCCCGCCGCCCGCGATGACCTGCGCGAGGGTCGAGCAGATCGAATAGGCGCCCGTGGTGTTGGTCCCCGGGATCGGCGAGGTCGCGAGCTGGAGGTAGGCTCCGCCGGCGCTCGCGTTGATCAGTCCGTTGGCCGCGGCGACCACGGCGTCGCCGCGCGGCACGCCCGCGATCGTGGGGATGATCGCGCAGTTGGCGGCGTTGGTGATGTCCTTGATGATCACGACATCGTCGCGCCCGCCCGAGGGATCGCGCGTGTTGACGAGGAAGAGCTCGCCGATCCGCGTGTGGAGCAGCGAGCCCGTGATGTTGAACAGCCAGGCGGGGTCGGGCGAGATGATCGCCTCGAGCTCGAGCCCCATCACCTCGGCGTTGGTGTTGTCGTTGAACGAGGTGCGGTTGAGGATGCGGCTCAGCTGGAGATCGCTGTAGTCGTAGTAGAACGCCGTCACGTTGAGCTGGACCGCGCCGTTGGCGATGGTGTTCTTCGAGCCGATCTCGAAGGCGTTGATGATCTCGGGGCGGAACTGCGCCTGGACGCTGAACACCGGATCGAACGGCGGATTGACACCGCCCGATTTGTAGCCGCGCGAATAGGAGGCGTAGACCAGATTGTCGGGCGACCATTGCCATTCGAGCACGACGCGGCCGGTGATCTCGCCGAAGCTGACGCTGTCCTCGCGATAGGGCTGCTGGCCCGGCGTCTGCCCGTCGGCGTCGAACGAGGTGCCGAGGATGTCGGTCGCGTCGGTCACGCCATAAGGAACGTAGACCGAGAGGATCGGCGAGCGCGCGCGGACAAACTTGTCGTCGTGCGAGTAGCGCGCGCCGACGGTCAGGCGGATGTCGTCGGTGAAGTCGACATAGGCCTCGCCGAAGATGCCCCAGCTTTCGAGCGTGAAGCTGTCGGTGTCGCTGATGAAGAAGGGCGGCGCGAGGAAGCCCGGCGGCAGCGTTCCACCCGAGCCGAGCCCGGTCAGCGCGCCGAATATGCCCGCGCCGTAATCGAGCCCATAAGCGTTGACGAAATAGGGGTTCTGGAGGTTCTCATAGTCGAGATAGATGCCGCCCAAGAGGAAGTTGAACGGCCCGTCGAAGTCCGAATCGACATGCGCCTCGACCGACCATTGGCGCGCGTCCGACGCCGAGCGGTCGAACTCGACCGGACGGATGTCGCAGCCGCCGACATGGCCGCCGAAGATACCCGTGTACGAGAAATCGGCCTCCGAGACGCAAACCGCTCCGGTCGGCCCGTTGGGAATCAGCGCGGCGGCGGCCGGGCCGAGATAGGCGGCGAGCCCCGGCCCGCCCGCGCCGCCGGCGAGCGCGGCGAGCGTGAACAGGCCGGTGTTGATCCCGAACGGATCGGACACCGAAAGGTTGTAGTCGGTGCGCGAATCGACCGAGGTCTCCTGGTATCCGCCGGTCACGGTGAGCGCCATCGAGCCGAAATCATGCTCGAAGCGGCCCATCGCGAACCACTCGTCGGCTTCGTAGGTCGGCGCGTAATCGATGCTGACCTGGCGCACGTCCGACGGGTTCGACGCGTTTTGATACTGGTCGGGGCCGTAGAGATTGACGAGCCCAAGCCCCGCGAGCGCGGCGCTGCGCGACCGGATTCCGATCAGCTGTTGGGAGGAGAGCATCGCGGCGAGCGTCGAATTGCCGTTGACGATGTCGTTGCCGAGCGCATTGGGCGCGCAGCCGAGCACGCCGGTCGGGTCGCGCGTGCAGAGCTGCTTCTGGATGCGTGAGCGGTGATCGTCCTCGTTGAAATAATAGCCGACCAAGTCGAGCGAGGTGTCGGGACCCGGCTCCCAGCGCAGCGAGCCCCGCACCGCGTAGAGATCGCGGTCGTCGATCCGCGTGTTGTCGAACAGGTTCTCGGTGTAGCCGTCGCGGTTGAGGTAGAAGCCCGCGACGCGGATGCCGAAGCTGTCGCCGATCGGGAAGTTGACCATGCCGGTGGCGCGCATCGAATCGTAGTTGCCGTATTCGAAGCTGCCGCTCGCGGCGAAGCCCGAGAGATCGGGGCGCGCGGTGATGAAATTGACCACGCCCGAGGTCGCGTTGCGGCCGAACAGCGTGCCCTGCGGCCCGCGCAGCACCTCGACGCGCTCGAGATCGAAATATTCGGTCTCGAACAGGCGCGTCGCGAGCAGCGGCATGTCGTTGACGTGGATCGCGGTCGCGCTGTCGCACGAGGTGCCCGTGCAAAGGTCGCCGACGCCGCGGATGGTGAAGCTCGAGGTGGTGAAATTGGTCTTGGTGAAGGAGACGTTGGGGAGCGAGAGCTGGAGGTCGCTCGCATTCTCGATCTGCTGGCGCTCGAGCGCCTCGGCGTCGAACGCGCTCACCGCGATCGGCACGGTCTGGAGCGATTCGGCCTGGCGCTGCGCGGTGACGACGATCACCGCGATCGCGGGATCGTCGGCGGGATCCTGGGCGTGGGCGGGCGCCGCGACGCACATGGTCAGCGCGGATGCGCACAGCAGCTCGATCTTTCTCACGATATGTCTCCCCTCCTGCCGGCCGTCCCCGGACGCGCCGCGGCGCCTTTTGGCGCTCGTCGCGCGCGAGATTGGAGAGGGAATGCGGCGGCGTCAACCGGCAAGCGCGGCGGGCTGTGCGGATTCGTCGGGCGCGTGGCCCGTAAGCCGCGCGGGGGCTGGCGCGCCCGGCAGGATTCGAACCTGCGGCCCCCGGATTAGGAATCCGATGCTCTATCCTGCTGAGCTACGGGCGCGTGCGGGCTTGAGGTAAGCGCCGGGCGCGGGAGGGTCAATTCTCGGACTTGGGATCGCGCAGCGGGAGCGGGAGCGGCGCGACCGGGATGCCTTCGTCGATCAGCGCGCGCGCGTCGCCCACGCTCGCCTGGCCGTGGATCGGGCGCTCGTCGGCCTCGCCGGCATGGATCGCGCGCGCCTCCGCGG
>JACMKH010000367.1 GCA_014380205.1 Sphingomonadaceae bacterium | reverse complement strand
GGCGCGGGGATGAGCTTGCGCGATGCGACGATGCGCGCGCGCGGCTTCGTCCGCGCCGCGCTCAGGGCCGCGCCGGGGCTCGGGAAGGGCAACGGCCCGCTCGGCATCCACAGCGATTTCCTGCCCTATCTTTCAGCGGTCGAGCCGAGCGAATAGCGCGCGAGAAACATGGCGACGAGCTTCCACCACGAGCGCGACTGCCTCGCCCCCGTCGTCGGGGTCGACGAGGCGGGGCGGGGACCGCTCGCGGGACCGGTGGTCGCCGCCGCGGTGGTGCTCGACCGCAGGCGCTGCCCGCGCGGGATAGACGATTCGAAGAAGCTCTGCGCCGAGGTCCGCGAGCGGATCGCGGGCGAGCTTCACGTCAAGGCGCGCGTCGGGATCGGCGTCGCCGATGTCGAGGAGATCGACCGGCTCAACATCTTCTGGGCGGCAATGCTCGCGATGACGCGCGCGGTCGAGGCGCTCGGGATCGAGCCCGGCCACATCCTCGTCGACGGCAACGCGCTGCCGCGCTGGCGTTGGACGGCGCGCGCGATCGTCGGTGGGGATGCGCTCAGCCGCTCGATAGCGGCCGCCTCGATCGTCGCGAAAGTCGCGCGCGACCGGATGATGCGCGAGCTCGACGTGTCTTGGCCCGGATACGGTTGGGCGTCGAACAAGGGCTATGGCACGCAAGAGCATCGCGACGCGCTGACGCGGCTAGGGCCGACGCCGCTGCACCGGCGCAGCTTCGCCCCGGTGGCGCAGCTCTTCGCCTGAAAGGGGAGGATTTTCGGGCGAGAGTCTTTCGCGCCACACCCCCGTATGTTGAGTCCGCGAGCCCCGCGCCTCGCCATATCTCGTGGCGGACTCATTTCGTTCCGCGCGCGTTAACCATATTGTGAAGCCTGCGACGTAACCCCCTCCCCTTGACCCGGGAGTCCGGCTGACTCAGTCTCGCGCGCTGATCTGGAGGGGGCACATTCATGGCGATGATGGAGTGCGTGACCGAGCGCCGCGCGGGGGCGATCCTCGACGGCTTCTCGCTGCCGCTCGACACGCTGATCGAGGCCGACTGCATCACCGCGATGCGCGCGCTGCCCGACGCCTCAATCGACATGATCTTCGCCGATCCGCCCTACAACCTCCAGCTCGGCGGCGACCTGTTCCGGCCTGAGGGAGGGCTCGTCGACGCGGTCGACGACGACTGGGACAAGTTCGACACCTTCGCGACCTATGATCGCTTCACCCGCGCCTGGCTCGGCGAGGCGCGGCGCATCCTCAAGCCCGACGGCGCGATCTGGGTGATCGGCAGCTATCACAACATCTTCCGCGTCGGCGCCGCGATGCAGGATGGGGGGTTCTGGATCCTCAACGACATCGTCTGGCGCAAGTCCAACCCGATGCCCAATTTCCGCGGGACTCGCTTCACAAACGCGCACGAGACGCTGATCTGGGCGTCACGCACATCGTCCTCGCGCTACACCTTCAATTATCGCACGATGAAAAGCCTCAACGACGAGCTCCAGATGCGCTCGGACTGGATGCTCCCGATCTGCGGAGGCGCCGAGCGGTTGAAGGCGGCGGGCCGCAAGGCCCACCCGACGCAAAAGCCCGAGGCGCTGCTCTACCGCATCCTGCTCGCCTGCACGCGGCCTGGCGACGTCGTGCTCGATCCCTTTTTCGGCACGGGCACCACCGGCGCGGTCGCACGGCGGCTCGGGCGGCGCTGGATCGGCATCGAGCGTGAGCCGCGCTATTGCGCGGTCGCGATCGAGCGCATCGCCGCCGCGCTCCCGCTCGACGAATCTTCGCTGACGATCATGCAGAGCGGCCGCGAGCAGCCCAAGGTCGCCTTCGGCACCCTGATCGAGACGGGGATGCTCGCGCCGGGCACGGTGCTCACCGATGCGCGCCGCCGCTGGAAGGCGAAAATCCGCATCGACGGCGCGCTCGAAGCCTCGGGCCAGTCGGGCTCGATCCACAAGCTCGGCGCGCTGCTCCAGGGCGCGCCTTCGTGCAACGGCTGGACCTTCTGGCACTACGAGACCGAGACCGGGCTCAAGCCGATCGACACCGTCCGCCAGACCTATCTGCTCGCAACCCAGCCGTAGGGCTCCGCGCTCAGTCGCCCGCGTCCCCCACCTTCGGCGTCTCGACCGGGGTCTCGCGCCGCCTCCAGCGGGGGCGGGCCGCCTTCCAGAGCCCCCAGGCGATCAGTCCGACAACGATGAAGGGCAGCAGCGCGCCGATCAGGATGATGAAGAAGGCGACGCCGCCCATGAAGCTTGACCCCGCGTCGGAGAGCGCGTTGCGGATCGGCGTGCGGCCGTCGAAGCCAGGGATGACGTCGCCCGAGCCGTAGTTGAACACCATCGGTGTGGTCGCGAGCGACTCCTGGTCGTCATCGCGGCGGTCCTGCAGCGCGCGCAGCGACTGGCGCAGCGCGAGCAGCTCGCTGTCGAGCCGCGCGCGCTCGTCGGGCGAGATGCCGGGGGCGCGCAACCGCGCTTCGATCCGGGCGATATCCTCCTGGATGCGCGCGCTCTCGCGGTCGGCGACGGCGATCGTCGCGCCGACGTCGGTTCCGCTGATCTCGGCGTCGACGAGCATCCCCTCGGCCTCGGTCACGGTCGCGCCCGCCTCGCGCCCGAAGCCGCGCGCGATCGCCGGGTCGAGCTTGAACGCGAGCATCGCGCTGATGTCGGTCTCGTTGATCACGCGGTAGCGCATTCCCGTGATCCGGCAGCGGTTGACGCCGAGCTCCTCGCACGCGGCGGCGTGCGCCTCTTGCACGGTGGCGATGCGTTCGCTCGGCAGGCGGTAGGCGTAGCGGTAATTGAATGCGACCCCGGGGGCGGCGGTCGGGCCGATGTCGGGGCCCGAGGCGGCCGCCTCGCGGCCCATCGCGTCGGAGGGCGGCGCCATCGGCGTTGACGGGGCGGGGCTTTCCTCGACGTCATACGCGCCTTCGGAGCCCTCCTGCTGATAGCCGCCTTCGCTGCATCCAACGGCGGCCAAGGCAAGGGCTGAAACGAGATACGCGCGCATTGGGCATCCTCCATCGCGGTTGAGGCCGCTATGTTACAATATAACAATTGCGATGGAAAGAGGTTTTTTATCGACGAACCGAAATACCCTCAGGCGCCCTATAGCGGCTCGATCCTGAAAATCTCGCCATCGATGCCGACGAGGTAGAGGTTGCCGGCCTGATCCTCGCCGAAGCTCGCGATCGAGTCGATCGTGCCGGTGTTGGGCTGGAAGTCGTCGTTGCGGTTGCGGAACGCGCCCTTGGGCAGGGTATGGCCGAAGTGAAAATCCGAGACGTCGATCGTCCAGAGATTGTCCGTCCCGAAGTCGATGAAGAAATAGAGCCCGCGCAGCTCGGGGACGGGCCCGCGATAGACATAGCCGCCTGTCACGACATTGCCGCGCCGCGGCTGCGATCCGCGCTTGTAGACGATCGAGGGCGCGATCATCCCGCTCGCGTCGCCGGGCTTGAAGCGGATGTCGCCCTCGAGGATTGACCAGCCGAAATTGGCGCCGCCGTCCTGCGGGCGCATGAAGTCGATCTCCTCGCGCTGCGACTGGCCGACGTCGCCGATGAAGAGATTGCCGGTCTGGCGGTCGAAGCTCGCGCGGAACGGATTGCGCAGGCCATAGGCCCAGATCTCGGGCCGCCCGCCGCCGCCGACGAAGGGATTGTCGGGCGGAATTCGGTAATCGCGCAGCGGATTGCCGGGGAACTGATCGCCGCCCGGATCGATGCGCAGGATCTTGCCGAGAAACAGGTTGGTGTCCTGCGCGGTGTTGTTGGGATCGCCGCCGGGGCCGCCGTCGCCCGAGGCGAGGTAGAGATAGTCCTCGGGGCCGAAGCCGAGCCAGCCGCCCTTGTGGTTGTCGGCCGAGCTCTGGGCGAAGGTCAGGATGCGGTTGCCGCTGTCGGGATCGGCGTGATCGGGGTCGCCCGCGAGCGTGCGGTAGCGCCGGATCTCGCTGTCGCCGTTCGCCGCGGTGAGATAGACGTAGAAGCGGCCGCTGGTCGCGAAATCGGGCGCGGTCGCGAAGCCGAGCAGCCCGCGCTCGCCGCCGGTCGAGATTTCGGCCGAAACGTCGAGGAAGGGGACCGGGTCGACCCCGCCGGTCGCCGGGTTGAGAATGCGGATCAGCCCCTCCTTCTCGACGACGAACACGCGACCCGATCCGTCGGGCACGCCCGCGAGAAAAAGCGGCTGGTTGAAGCCCGCGCCGATGCGGCGCACGCGCCAGGTTATCGGCCCGGCCACGGGATCGGCGGGGCTCTCGGCGACGCCGGCGGTGAAGGCGCGCGCGGCCGAGTCGTCGATCGCGTCCGTGCCGGGATCGCTTTCGCAAGCGGCCAACAGTGCGGCCGAGGAAACCCCGAGCAGCCCGATTACGAGGTTGCGCATGACCGACTCCCCTCCTGTTCGCGCAGTCTATCGAGACGGAAGGGGCGAGGAAAGAAGCACGTCCGCGCTATCGATCATCGTCGTCGCAAGCCGGGGACGGATCGGCGAAAACCAGCTCGAAGTGATCGACGTGATCATCGCGCGCGACGAGGAATCGATCGTCCTCGGGATAGAAGACCGCGCGATCGATTTCGTCGCCCGCGAAAGCGCGGACGGCGTCGATCGAATCCCAGAGGGTGAGCAGCAGGAACACGGCGCGGCCATCGCGCACCCGCCGCAGGGCGAGCACGCCCCGGTTGCCCGGCGTCGCGCGATAGGCGGCGAAGCCCGTGCCCCGCATATAGTCGAGATAGGCGTCGGCGTCGCGCGCGGCAGTCGATCCGCGCCATGTCCTCGCGATCATCCACGATCTCCTAGACCATGATCGTTTCAGATCGGATCGATCTGAAACGTGAAATCATGGTCTACATCATTGTTGAGAGCCTGATTCACGCTTTCGGCGGAAGCGCGAAGCGCTTTCACCTCAATCGATCAGGCTCTAGCGCATCAAACGGTGCGCCCCGTCCACCTGCCCGGCGAACGGGGCGATGTCGTTTCGCGGGCTCAGGCGAGGCCCGTGCCCGCGTGCGGCGCTTCATCGGTGGTGGGCGCGCGCAGCCGGCGGAGCAGTCCGGCGACGAAGGCGAGCCCCGTGTCGACCGTCTCGGCGAAGGCCTCGTGGAATTCGCCGAAGAATTCGGCGTCATACTGGTCGCGCATGTCTCGGTTCCTTTCAGCATTGAGCGCTTCGGACATGCGCCAGATGCGCCTCGCCGCGCGGTTTCGCCAACAAAGTGCTGGACGGCGATGATAAGCTGAGCTTATGGCTCGCGCCATGCGCCGGCTTCCTCCCATGGCCGCGATCCGCGTGTTCGAGGCGGCCGCGCGCCACGCCAATTTCACGAGCGCCGCCGAGGAGCTTGGAATGACCCAGGCGGCGGTGAGCTATCAGATCAAGGGGCTCGAGCAGCGGCTCGGCGTCGGGCTGTTCGTTCGCGCGCGCGGCCGCGTCGCGCTGAGCGAGGCGGGGCGGCTGATCGCGGGTCAGGTCTCGGGTGCGTTCGATGCGCTCGACGAGGCGTTCGGCCGGCTGCGCGAGGAGGACGAGAGCCTGCTCCGGATCAGCACCTTCAACAGCTTCGCCGCGCAGTGGCTCGCGCCCAAGCTCGGCGGCTTCCAGCTCGCGCATCCGGGGCTCGCGGTGCGGCTCGACAATTCGGAAGACCCGGTCGATTTCGCGCGCGACGACATCGACGTCGCGGTGCGCGGCGGCTTCGGCGACTGGCCCGAGCTGCGCGTCGAGTTCCTGATGCGCGTGCTGTTCGCGCCGATGGCGAGCCCGAGCTTCATCTCCCAGCACGGCCCGCTCGACACGCCCGGGCAGATCAGGGCATCGCGGCTGCTCAGCCCCGACGACACCTGGTGGCCGCGCTGGTTCGCGGGCGCGGGCCTGTCCGATCCGCCGCCGCCGAGCCGCGGCGGGATCAGGCTCGATTCGCAGCCGCTCGAGGGCGCGGCGGCGATGGCG
This sequence comes from Sphingomonadaceae bacterium, assembly GCA_014380205.1. Taxonomy (GTDB): domain Bacteria; phylum Pseudomonadota; class Alphaproteobacteria; order Sphingomonadales; family Sphingomonadaceae; genus Parasphingopyxis. Next base: position 1,965 of record JACMKH010000367.1, on the reverse strand, counting down.
GGGCAGGGGGTGGCGATCCTCAACCCGGTGTTCTGGCGCGCCGAGCTCGCCGACGGCCGCCTCGTCCAGCTCGGCGAGGCGATGCTCGGAAATCGGGGGATCTGGCTGGTCTGCCCCGAGCACAAGCGCAACGCGGCGAAGATCAAGGCGTTTCGCCAATGGATCGCGCATGAGGTGGCGAACGATCCCGATGCGGCGACGCTCACCGCTCCTGCCCGCTCCGGACCCAGCGTTACGTTACCGAAATAGCTTGCGCGACTCGGCCGAAGGGCAGACAGTCGGCCCATTGTCATCGCCTTTTGAGGGAGGGTGCGATGAAGCCCGACAGCAAGCTCAATCGTCGCTCGTTCGTCGCGCGCGTCACCGGCGGGATCGCCGTCGGCGCGTTCGCCGTGATGGGTCGCCCGCTTCGCGCCTACCAAGGGCCAACCGGCATCACCGATACCGATTCGGGCGCAAGCGCGGACGCCGCCAACTATGGCCGCGGCGGGCCTGGCGCGACGCCGTTCCGCCCCCATACCGGGTACACCGACAACGATCCGACCGATCCGGAAAACACAGGCCGCGCTCCCGGCTCGACCGGCTTCACCGACCAGGATTCTGGCTCGCGCGCCGACAACGCTGGCGAGGGCCGCGGCGGCCCGGGCAGCGGACCTTATCAGAATCCCCAGGGTCCGGCGCAGCCTACGGGCATTACGGATCAGGACACCGGCTCCTATTCCGACAATGCGGGCTATGGCCGCGGCGGCCCCGGCAGCGGCCCGACCGAGCAGTATCCCGGCGGCTCGCCCAGCTATACCGGAATCACCGATGCGGACAGCGGCACGAGCTCGGACAATGCCGGCTATGGCCGCGGCGGCGCGGGCAGCGGGCCCACGGCCCGTCCCTCGTGCAGCGACAACGATTCGGCCGCTACTGGCGACCCGGGAGGGCAGGGGCGCCGCTGTTGAGGGCGGCGCGGGCGGCGGCCGGGAGCGCTGGTGCCGGATGTCCGACTCGAACGGACGACCTACCGCTTACAAGGCGGTTGCTCTACCAGCTGAGCTAATCCGGCGCGCCGCCTAGATGCGTCAGCCCACGCCGAAGGTCCAGCCCTCGGTACGCCGGAGGTCTGGCGTGAGGCCGGCGGGGTTCCACAGCGCTTCGTTGCCCGCCACCTTGCGGAGCCAGGCGGCGGTGACGAGCGCGTCGGTGCTGTGATCGTCGTAGCGCGTGAGGCCGGGATGGGGCTGCGAGCCGAGTGATCCCAGCGCTATGTTGAGGCTTTCCTTGTCGCGCATCTTGGAGCGGCCAGCAGGGCGGCCCGCAGCGCGCGCGGCGATGCTCGTGTAGATTTCGACGAGGAGCAGGCCGCGACCGGGCGCCGGATCGAACGGCCAGATCGGGATCGCGCCGGCGAGGCGGTGGAGCACGCGCATCCCCGTCAGGCTCGATTTGCCGACCTGCTTCGCCCCCACGAGATTGAAACAGGAGGCCGGGTTGGCGTCGGCGCGCTGCTCCGTCTCACGCAATCGGCCGATGCCTTGGCCAAAGAGGTCGCCGCACTCTGGATACTGACGGAAGTGGCGGCGGATTTCGAGATGGGCGAGCGCGCCGTTGGCCGCGAGGTGTGGGTCGGATTCGGACAGGCGATCGACCAACGCCCAAAGCGATCGCGCGTCGCGCGGGCTTTCTGCCCAGCCGGGAAAATACGCTCCCTTGTCGGCGAAGGGGAGTGCCGGGGAGAAGTCGATGCCAATCAGCATGTCGGCGCCTTCGGCCGCTCTTTCGCGGAGCCAGTCCAGCGCCGCTTCGCGCGACCACCCGCCTTCGCTCGCGACAAGGGCGGGAGCTTTCGCTCCCGCCCCTGCGATAGCCAGCGCTATGCCAGCCTGTTTCTGACTCTTCGCGCCCGACCAGTCGAGGCAGGCGAAGCGGGCGAAGCGCCTCACACCGTGGGCGTGGTCGGCGGCTGGGGCGTCGCCG
>JACMKH010000366.1 GCA_014380205.1 Sphingomonadaceae bacterium | reverse complement strand
GCGGCGCGCTTCGCCTTCACCGCGACGCGGCGGGGAACCGCGCGAATCGAGCGCGTCTGGGCGCGTTGGCGGGGGCCGATGGGGCTCGCCTGGGTCCAGCGGATCGAGACGCCCGGCCATGAGATCGTCGTCGTCCCCAATATCGAGGCGGTGCGCCAGGAGGGTGTCCAGCTGTTCCTGCGCGACGCGCAGCACGGCATGATCGCGCAGCTCGATCGCGGCGACGGGACCGAGTTCGAGGCGCTCGCCGAGTTCCAGGCGGGGATGGACAGCCGGGCGATCGACTGGAAACAGTCGGCGCGCCACGTCAAGCTGCTCGCCAAGGAGTTCCGCACCGAGCGCAACAACCACATCGTCTTCGCGCTCGACGCGGGACGGACGATGTGCGAGCCGCTCGCCGGGCTGCCGCGGATCGACCGCGCGATCTCCGCCGCGCTGCTCACCGCTTACGTCGCGCTCAAGGTCGGCGATCGGGTGAGTCTGTTCGGCTTCGCCTCGCGGCCCAAGCTCGCGAGCCCGACGGTTTCGGGGCCGCGCGCGTTCGCGCCGCTCCAGCGCACCGCGGCGGGGCTCGACTATACCCCCGAGGAGACCAACTACACGCTCGCGCTGACCACGCTTGCGGGCCAGCTTCACCGTCGCGCGTTGGTCATCGTGTTCACCGATTTCGCCGATCCGACGAGCGCCGAGTTGATGCTGCGCGCGGTGGGGCGGCTGCTCGACCGCCATCTCGTGCTGTTCGTCGTGCTGCGCGACGCCGAGCTCGAGGATATCGCCGCCGCCGAGCCCGCCGAGACCGCCGATGTCTCGCGCGCGGTGACCGCGGGCGCGCTGCTCCGCGAGCGGAGGATCGTGGTGACGCGCCTGCGGCGGCTTGGCGCGCATGTGCTCGAATCGCCTTGGAACCAGGTCGGGACGCAGCTCGTCCAGGCCTATGTCGATCTCAAGCGCCGGAACCTGATCTGATGCGCCGGCTCTCGAGCGCGATGATCTTCAACAGCCGCGCGTTCCGCGACGAGCGCGAGGCCGACTGGCTCAGGCTCGAGCAGCTCGTCAGCCGCGCCGAGGGCGGATCGGTGCGCTCACTCAGCGACGACGAGCTGCTCGCGCTCCCCGTGCTCTACCGCGCCGCGCTCTCCTCGCTTTCGGTCGCGCGCGAGACTTCGCTCGACGCCGAGCTGATCGGCTATCTCGAGCAGTTGTGCACGCGTGCCTATTTCTTTGTCTACGGCGTCCACACGACCTTTGGCGCGCGCATGTCGAGCTTCTTCCGCCGCGACTGGCCCGCCGCGGTGCAGGGTCTGTGGCGCGAGACGCTGATCAGCCTCGCGCTGATGCTCGCGGGCGCCCTCGCGGCGTTCATGCTCGTGTCGAGCGATCCTGGCTGGTATTCGGCGATCATCCCCGAGGGGCTGGCGGCGGGGCGCGACCCTTCGGCGACGACCGAGTTCCTCCGCGAGGGGCTCTACGAGAGCCAGGGGACCGACGCGCTCAGCGTCTTCGCGGCCTCGCTGTTCACGCACAACGCGCAGGTCTCGATCTTCGCCTTCGCGCTGGGCTTCGCGTTCGGCGTGCCGAGCTCGCTGCTGATCGCCTATAACGGCACAATGATCGGCGCGTTCTTCGCGCTCTACGCCGATCACGGCCTCACCTATGAGCTCGGCGGGTGGCTGATGATCCATGGCTCGACCGAGCTGTTCGCGATCGTGCTCGCGGGCGCGGCGGGGCTGCATATCGGCACGCGCGTCGCCTTTCCTGGCGCGCAGGGGCGGCTTATGTGGGCTGTGGCGGCTGCGCGATGCACGCGGG
>JACMKH010000046.1 GCA_014380205.1 Sphingomonadaceae bacterium | reverse complement strand
CGGCGCTCAACGTCGTGTGGATGGGGATCGGGTTGGTGACCTTGTGGCGGGTGAGCCGTCAGTCAGGCCGGACCGCGCCGGGAGCGTAGTTGAGGCGGCCGATCTCGCGGATCGGCGCGTCCTCGCGCAGCCACGCCTTCTTCTTCCGTCCCGATCCGGGCTCTCCCGACGGCGCCTCGGGCGTGCTCGGTCTGCCGATCGCGCGCGCGGTCGAGCCGAGCTACCACCGCTTCTTCGGCAGCGCCGCCGCGATGCTCTTCCTGCGCCGCACCGACCGCCGCTTCTCCCCCGCGGGCGAGCTCGCCGCCGAGGTCCGCGGCGTGACCGACGACAATTGCCAGGCCTCGTGCGTCGACTGGTACGGCAACGCCCGCCCGATCTTCCTCGGCCCGCGCACCTTCGCACTGCTCGGCTATGAGCTCGTCGAGGGGCGGCTCGGCGAGGATGCGCCGATCCGCGAGGTCGGCCGGCTCAATTTCGCGCCGGCCGCGCCTCAGCCCTGACTCGCCACAACGTCACCAGCCCGATCCCCATCCACACCACGTTGAGGGCGGCCGAGGGGATCGCGCCGTTCCAGCCGCTGTTGACGATGAAGCACAGCGCGCCGACGACGTTCATCCACTGATAGGCGCGCGACCGCCCCGTGAGCCGCTCGCTCGAGAGCAGCAGATAGGCGAGCAGGATCAGCCCCGCGCCCGCCCAGCCGATGATCTCGATAGCGATCGTCATCGCGCTCAGGCCGCTAGCTTCCTCAGGACGTACTGCAGGATGCCGCCGTTGAGGAAGTAATCGAGCTCGTTGACGGTGTCGATGCGGCACATCGTCGCGATGTCCTCGCTCGTCCCGTCGGCGCGGGTGAGCTTGACCGTGACGTCCTGGCGGGGGCGAATTTGAGCGACATTCTCGATCGTGAAGGTCTCGCTGCCGTCGAGGCTAAGTGTTTCGCGCGACACGCCTTCGGCGAACTGTAGCGGGAGGACGCCCATGCCGACGAGGTTGGAGCGGTGGATGCGTTCGAAGCTCTCGGCGATGACGGCGCGGACGCCCAGCAGGACGGTGCCCTTGGCCGCCCAGTCGCGGCTGGAGCCGGTGCCGTATTCCTTGCCGGCCACCACAACCAGCGGGATTCCTTCGCTTTTGTAGCGCATCGCGGCGTCGTAGATCGGGAGGATTTCGCCCGAGGGGATGTGGCGGGTCATGCCGCCTTCCACGTCGGTGAGCATCTGGTTCTTGATGCGGATGTTGGCGAAGGTGCCGCGCATCATCACCTCGTGGTTGCCGCGGCGGCTCCCGTAGGAATTGAAGTCGGCGCGGCTAACCTGATGTTCCTGCAGGTAAGTTCCGGCGGGGCTGTCAGCCTTGATGCTGCCGGCGGGGGAGATGTGATCGGTGGTGATCGAATCGGCGAAGATCGCGAGGGGGCGCGCGTCGCGGATATCCTCGACGGGCGTCGGGGTCATCGACATGTTGTCGAAATAGGGAGGATTCTGCACATAGGTGGAGCCCGAACGCCATTGATAGGTGTCCGAAGGCTCGACCTCGATCGCGCGCCATTGCGCGTCGCCGTCGAACACATCGGCATAGCGATCGACGAACATGTCGCGATCGACATTGGCGTCCATCACCTCGCGGACCTCGGCGTCCGAGGGCCAGATGTCGGCGAGGAACACGTCGGTCCCGTCGGTCGCCCGGCCGATCGGGCTCGCGATCATGTCCTCGATGACGGTGCCCTTGAGCGCATAGGCGACGACCAGCGGCGGCGAGGCGAGATAGTTGGCGCGCGTGTCGGGCGAGACGCGCCCCTCGAAATTGCGGTTGCCCGAGAGCACGCTCGCGACGACGAGATCATGCTCGGCGATCGCGGCCGAGATCGGCGGCGCGAGCGGCCCCGAATTGCCGATGCAGGTGGTGCAGCCATAGCCGACCAGATCGAAGCCGATCGCGTTGAGATCCTCCGACAGCCCCGCCTTGTCGAGATAATCGGTGACGACCTGCGATCCGGGCGCGAGGCTGGTCTTGACCCAGGGCTTGGGGGCGAGCCCGAAGCCGCGGGCCTTGCGCGCGACCAGCCCCGCCGCGACCATCACGCTCGGGTTCGAGGTGTTGGTGCAGCTCGTGATCGCCGCGATCGCGACATCGCCGTCGCCGATATCGTGATCGAGCCCCTCGACATCGGCGCGCGTCGCCGCCTCGCGGAAATAGACCGAGGCGAGATCGCGCTTGAACAGCTCGTCGACCGACTTGAGCGCGACGCGGTCCTGTGGCCGCTTGGGCCCCGCGAGGCTCGGCACGACCTCGGCCATGTCGAGCTCGAGCGTGTCGGTGAACAGCGGATCGGAGTCGGGATCGTGCCACATCCCCTGCTCGCGGCAGTACGCCTCGGTGAGCGCGATCTGCCATTCGTCGCGGCCGGTCAGCCGCATGTAATCGAGCGTCTTACCGTCGACCGGGAAGAAGCCGCAGGTCGCGCCATATTCGGGGGCCATGTTGGCGATGGTCGCACGGTCGGCGAGCGACAGCGCCGAGACGCCGGGGCCAAAGAACTCGACGAAGCGCCCGACCACGCCTTTCGCGCGGAGCATCTGGGTGACGGTGAGCACGAGATCGGTCGCGGTGACGCCCTCGCCGAGCCGCCCGCCGAGATGGAAGCCGACGACCTCGGGGATCAGCATCGAGACGGGCTGGCCGAGCATCGCGGCCTCGGCCTCGATCCCCCCGACCCCCCAGCCGAGCACGCCGAGGCCGTTGACCATGGTGGTGTGGCTGTCGGTGCCGACGAGCGTGTCGGGATAGGCGACGAGCGCGCCCGACGCGTCCTCGCTCGACCAGACCGCGCGCGCGAGATGCTCGAGGTTGACCTGGTGGCAGATTCCGGTCCCCGGCGGGACGACGCGGAAATTGTCGAACGCGCCCGCGCCCCATTTGAGGAATTCGTAGCGCTCGATGTTGCGCTCATATTCGAGCGCGACATTGGCGGCGAAGCTGCGCGGCGTGCCGAACTCGTCGACCATCACGCTGTGATCGATGACCAGATCGACGGGGACGAGTGGGTTGATCCGCGCGGGGTCCGCGCCGAGCGCCTTCATCGCGTCGCGCATCGCGGCGAGATCGACCACCGCGGGGACGCCGGTGAAATCCTGCATCAGCACGCGCGCGGGGCGATACTGGATCTCGCGGTTGATCCGCCGCTCGCGCAGCCACGCGGCGATCGCCTCGAGATCGTCGGTGGTGACGGTGACGCCGTCCTCGAAGCGGAGGAGGTTCTCGAGCAGCACCTTCATCGAGAAGGGGAGGCGCGAGAGGTCGCCGAGATGGGCGGCGGCCTTGGCGAGGGAGTAATAATGGACGGTGCGGCCCTGCACATCGAGGGTAGCGCGGGTGGCGAGGGTGTCGTGGCCGGTGGCTGTCATGGTTCTCGTCTCAAAGTGGGTACTTTGAGCCGGGCGGAAGGGGGACAGGCCCGGCGGTCAGGCGAGGCTTAGCAGGGGGCGGCGGTCGCGGAAAGGGCGACGGCGGCGCCAGATGCGGGCGATGACGGGGATCATTTCAGAGCTTGCATATACACCTTGAAGGTGTATGGCTGTGTCGGTGACCGTCAAGCGCAAGCCGCATCACGATCTGAAGGCGATCCAGACGCGGTTCGATAGCGTACACGATCTGGAGATCACGACAACGGCTTTGCGGTCTGCGCGATCACTGGGGTTTTCGCTCGAAGAGGTGGTTGAGGTGGTTCGGGCGCTGGAGCACGGCGACTTCGTGAAATCGGAGACCGCGCACCATCCGCGCAATCCGCGCTGCTGGCACGACACCTATGTCACCTCATTCGACGGGCTGGACCTCTATCTCAAGTTCGCGGGCGAGACGCTGACCGACATCGTGCTGACATCGTTCAAGGAGCAATGAGATGACCAAAACGCGCATCCACCCCGACACGGGCAAGACGCTGCGCCGCGAGGTGCGGCCCGAGACGATCCGTTTCGGATCGCTGACGCGCACGGTCGATGTGCCGGGCTGGTATCCCGACGACGACGGCGACGCCATCCATTCGGGCGCGGACCTCGCCGAATCCGATCGCGTTTACCGCGAGTTGCGCACCCAATATGCGAGCCGCGTGCGCTCGGTACGCAAGCGGCTCAAGCTGACCCAGCAGGAGGCCGGCGCGATCATCGGCGGCGGCAAGCGCGCGTTCCAGAAATATGAGAGCGGCGCGATGGCGCCCTCGGATGCGGCGGTGGGGCTGATCGAGATACTGGCGCGACATCCCGAGGAGGTGGAAACTTTGCGAGCCGTGCGGGGGAGCAAGGCGGCCTTGAGGTAAAGGGCGGAGCATGAATTGGAGCGAATGCGCCTAACGAGTGGGCGCTAAAGTTTCGCCGAAACGCGGCCCCAGCCGCTCGTCAAGCCGGTCACCAGCCTCAACGAGGAGCAGCCTTAATCTCTCGACGCCGTCAGCGAAGCGGTGCGAGCTTGCCATCACGATTGATTTCGAGCGGGCCCTGCCAATCAGAGGGATCATAGAGCAACTCCGGCGCGCAATACGCGGTGCCTAGGAGCGTCGTCCAAAACAGGCATGCGGGCGCGAATACAGGCTTTTTCAAGTCGTTAACGGTAAGCACCGCCTTCACCTCGAGCCGGCCCTCGGCATTGGCGAACCCGGCGACCAAATCCGCGCGATCACCGTTCTCGAGCAACACCGCCGATCCATGCATGAGCGTCAATACGTAGAGTGTGATGAATTCAGATAGCGTGTGAAAGGCGGCATGATCGGCCTTCTGTAGCAAACCCGTATCGCCGAGGACGTGCAGTAAGTCTTCGACGACCTCGATATCGGTAAAGGCAGGGTTCCAGATGAATGCACCACCAAGATAGTCGACCGTTTTGCGCTCGCGTGGTGTCGCATCCCTACCTTTTTCAGCCTTGTTGAGCGCTTGGGCCAAGACGGATTTCACGACCGCTCGCTTAAGCCCTAGGCGAGCCTCAAGCTGCGCGTCGGTGGCATTGCGTAGATTCGCTTCGGCAACTTTGCGGATGTCAGCAAGCGTAAAGGGCTCACGCATAACGCTGATTCGCAGCCACGATTGGAAGCTCGTAAAGACGTCGCGCGCCTTTTGTGTGACTGGACCCTTCTCTCGCTGGTCACGGTGGGCGACAAAATCGCCGATCTCGCGCACACTCGGGTGTGCACCATGGCGCTCGCGTAGCGCGAGAAATAGCCGGTCGAGATCCTCGCTGCGGCGTTCTCCGCGTAGCAACCGGCCGAGCCGGCGAGAAAGATCCTGGTCGAGCACCACGCAAGCCTACACGTTCCGCGCTTCGCGCGCTCGGTCGGACAGCGTGAGCCCCGGACCTAGAAATGCGCGCGATAGACGGCGGGATTCAAGCGGATCCAATCACCAAGCGGCGGTGACAGCTCGAATGCCGAAGGTTTCTGAGCAAAATCATAGAGCCGCAGGAGCCGGAAAGCGTCCATGCGCTCTTCGCTGAAAGATCGCTCGTTCTCGCTGATGAAGAATGGCGTAAGCGCATGGCCGATGGTTGTTTTGACCTCAATCAGTCGATCCCTTCCATTGAGTTCAAATGATCGAATGTCGTATCCCGCTCCGTCGCCATCCTCTTGCGACGTCCACCGCAATCGGCGCGCGAGGTCATCGCGCCCCCCGGCCGTGAGACGTCGGCGCTCATGCTCAAACACAAGCGCCTCACCACGCTTGCCTAATTCTCGATTCCGTGCGTCTCGTTCGGCGGGATCGAATTTGCGGACCAACCTTTTCAGCGATTCAGTCGCTTCAGCCTCATCCTGCTGCTGAAACGCAGGCGGTGGCCCAAACCAGAGAGCATGTTCTTCCGCGACGGCTTGGCTCACCGCATAGACCGGCGTGATATCGCCCCGCGCGCTCAAGAAGCGGCCGATCCCGTCAATCAAGGCATTCTGAAAATTGGCCATCGGTTTGTAGCCCGGAATCCACGGGAGCCCGAGACGGAGGAGAACGGCGCTTATGTTCTGATGCTTGAACTCGATGGATCCTCGCTTGCGACCGGTGATCTCTTGCAGCGCGGCGTTGTGGTGCGCCTTGATGTAGGACTGACGCGATAGCTCGCAGCCGAGCATCTCAAAATAATCGGCAACGATCAGATCAATCTCGTTGTCCGACCAGTCGGTTCCGTGGAGATCGTGGTGGCTCATCCAAGAAGAGCATTGGCCGCCATCGGACAACCGTCAACCGTCAGCCATCAGGTTCGGATAAATTTCCGAAAGCCGCTCATCCCAACGACTAACGTTTTGGAAGGCGGTCAGCAGAACCGATTTTTGCCCTGCACAGACAAGATTGTCCGCCTCATCCTGGCTCGCCGGCCGGAGGGCGACAAATTCGTGCCACACATGGTCGTCCCGGCTGGGTACGCCGGAATATTCCTCAAAATCGTGCTGAAGCGGCCCGATTCCGACCTGCTCAGGTATGAACAGTTCTCCGCACCAAAGCGTGCTGCGAATCAGATCGGAATCGCGCGCTCGGCAAGAACCTGAAAGGAGCACGCTGGCGTGCATTTTGAAATTCGAGGCGTCCCGATAACGATACTCCAAAACGCAAAATTGTGGTTCGCACATTGGATGCTCCATCCCTAAGGATGCGATACCGGGACCGATGGTGATTCAAGCGACGCGCTTGTGGATTGCCCGGCGATAACTCGCTAGATGTCGACTGGGCCGATCGCAATACCGAAGAGGGACGCCCTGTGCGATCAGGAACAAAAATAGAACGTTTCGTCGCAAACCGCTTTCCTACACCCCCCGTTATGCGATAGCTGGGGCGCTCCTTATCGCGGGGAGGAGCGGATGGCGGCGGGGCAGCGGGCGCGGCGTGACGGGTCTACGGCGGAGCGGCGGCGGGGGTATATCGAGGCGTTGCGGGTGAGCGGGTGCGTCGCGGATGCGTGCCGCGAGGCGGGGTTGTCCGCGACCTCGGCGTATCGGCTGCGCGCGCGCGATGCGGGATTCGCCGAGCAGTGGGAGACGGCGCAGCGCGAGGCGCGGACGAGCCTCGGGCTGGTCGCGTGGCGGCGCGCGG
>JACMKH010000365.1 GCA_014380205.1 Sphingomonadaceae bacterium | reverse complement strand
GCCGCGTTCCCCCCCCGCCGCGCGCCCCCACGCCCCCCCGCGGCCCCCGCTCGCGCGGGGGCGGCCCTTGGGGGCGCGCGGCTGCGGTAAACGGACTGCGATCAGCGGAAACTGGAGCCGGTCGCTGGCAAGACCGTCGCGCTCCGCTTACATCGGTCGCGATGAGCGCTCCGATGCCAATCCCCGGCCTGATCGACCCCGTGACCGTTCCGCGCGCCGCCGCCGCGCGCGCCGACGGCAGGATCAACCTCGTCGGCCTCCCGCGCGAGGCGATCCGCGCCGCGCTCGAGGAGGCGGGGCTCGATCCCAGCCAGGCCAAGCTGCGCGCCAAGCAGCTCTGGCATCAGATTTACAACCGCGGCGCGACCGCATTCGCCGCGATGAGCGATATCGCCAAGCCGCTCCACGCTTGGCTCGACGAGCGTTTCGCGATCGCGCGGCCCGAGGTCGTCGAGGATCAGCGCTCGGCCGATGGGACGCGCAAATGGCTGTTGCGCACGGCCGACGCGCAGGATTTCGAGATGGTGTTCATCCCCGACGCCGACCGGGGGACCTTGTGCGTGTCAAGCCAGGTCGGCTGCACGCTCAACTGCCGCTTCTGCCACACCGGGACGATGCGGCTCGTGCGCAACCTCGACGCGGGCGAGATCGTCGGTCAGGTCATGCTCGCGCGCGACGCGCTCGGCGAGTGGCCGTCGCGGCCCGAAGGGCGGCTGCTGACCAACATCGTGATGATGGGGATGGGCGAGCCGCTCTACAATTTCGAGGCGGTGCGCGACGCGCTCGCTATTGTCATGGACCGCGAGGGGCTCGGCCTGTCGCGGCGGCGAATCACGCTCTCGACCTCGGGCGTCGTGCCGATGATGGCGCGCGCGGGCGAGGAGATCGGGGTTAACCTCGCGGTCTCGCTCCACGCGGTGACCAAGGAAGTGCGCGACGAGATCGTGCCGCTCAACCGCAAATACGGGATCGACGAGCTGCTCGCGGCATGCGCGGCCTATCCGGGCGCGAACAACGCGCGGCGGATCACCTTCGAGTACGTCATGCTCAAGGGCAAGAACGACAGCGACGCAGATGCGCGCGAGCTGGTCCGGCTGCTGCGAAAGTACAAGCTTCCAGCCAAGGTCAATCTGATCCCGTTCAACCCGTGGCCGGGCGCGCCCTATGAATGCTCGGAGCCCGAGCGGATCGCGCGTTTCTCGGCGATCGTGTTCGAGGCGGGCATCTCGGCCCCGGTGCGCACCCCGCGGGGCCGTGACATCGGCGCCGCCTGCGGCCAGCTCAAGACCGCCTCGGAGAAGAAAAGCCGCGCCGAGCTCGATCGGGTCGCCCAAGCCGCGTAGGGCGCAGCGCGCGGCGCCGTCTTTGACCGCCCGCCGCCCCGCTGCCATAGCGGCGCGCGCATGGCGCTCTACCCACTTTTCCGCCCGCTGATCTTCACGCTCGACGCCGAGCGCGCGCACCGGTTGACGATCGCCGCGCTCGGGATGAAGCCGGCGGGCGCGCCGATACTCTGGCCCGAGACGCTCAGGGTGCGGCTCGCGGGGCTCGAATTTCCCAATCCGGTCGGGCTCGCGGCGGGGTTCGACAAGGACGCCGAAATGCCCGCGCCGATGCTCGGGCTGGGCTTCGGGTTCGTCGAGGTCGGCACGCTGACGCCGCGACCGCAGGCGGGCAACGCCAGGCCGCGGCTGTTCCGGCTCGCCGAGGACCGCGCGGTGATCAACCGGATGGGGTTCAACAATCGCGGCCAGGCGCATGCGCGCGCGCGGCTCGCGCGACGCCGGGGAGAAGGCATTGTCGGCGTCAACATCGGGGCGAACAAGGACAGCGAGGATCGCATCGCCGACTATGAGGCGGGGGCGGCGGCGATGGGTCCGGTCGCGGATTATCTGACGATCAACATCTCCTCGCCCAACACGCCGGGGCTGCGCGCGCTGCAGGATCCGGCGGCGCTCGACGACCTGCTGGCGCGGACCATCGCGGCGCGCGGGGAGACCGGCCCACCCCTCTTCCTCAAGGTTGCGCCCGACCTCGAGCCCGCCGACATCGACGCGATCGCCGAGGTCGCGATGCGGCGCGAGATCGACGCGCTGATCGTCGGCAACACGACGCTGAGCCGGCCGCCGCTGC
>JACMKH010000364.1 GCA_014380205.1 Sphingomonadaceae bacterium | reverse complement strand
GCCGCGAAGCGCGCGTCGCGCCCCGCGTCGCCCTCGGTCGCGATCAGGTAGGCGAAATCGACTCCGTCGATCCGCGCGCTCGGCCAGTGGATCGCGCCGCTCTCCGCCGAGACGGTGGCGCCCTGGACCGGATATTGGCTCAGCGGCGGCCGCCAGTTGATCGCCACGCGCCACAGCGCGAAGCCGACCAGCGCGGCGAATGCGAGCCAGAAGATCGCCCATTTGAGAAATTTCATGCCGCCCCCGATCGCCGCCCTTAGGGCCGCATGACATTCCAGTCGACTCCGCCCCTGACGCCGCGCATGTGGCGGAACGCCGAGGCTTGCCAGATCGTCCAGGGGCGGGCGCCGTAGCGGGGCTGTCGAAACAGGCCGCGCAGCCACAGCGGCCGGTCGATCGCCTCGGTGACGCGGTAATGCGCGTCGAAATCCTCGAGCACATAAAGGATGGCATGCTGGCCCGCATGCGCCTCGACGCGCTCGAGGAAGGTCGCGATCTCACGCAGCAGGGCTTCACGCGAGGGGCGCGCGGCGCAGTTGCCGACGAACTCGAGATCGACCGCCGGTGGAAGCGTGTCCGGTTCGGCGGGCACGGTCGCGATGAAGTTGCGCGCCTGGTCCGTGCCCGATCGGCACAGCGTGAAAAAATGATAGGCGCCTCGCCTGAGGCCCGCCGCGCGCGCCTCCCCCCAGTTCTCGGCGAAGCGATTGTCGCGATGGTCGCCGCCTTCGGTCGCCTTGATATAGGCGAAGCTCGCCCCTGCGCGGCGCACGGCCGGCCAATCGATCGCGCCTTGATGATGCGAAACGTCGACGCCCTGCACAGGAAAGCGCGAAGGCGAGGGCCGCCACTCAACAGCATATCGCCAACCCCCGATAGCGGCGATGGCGGCGAGGGCGAACGCGAGCCCGATCCACTTAAGCGACCGCACGCTACCCCCTGATGTGCAGCACGCAGATCAGCGTGAACAAGCGGCGCGCGGTGTCGAAGTCAATCTCGATCTTGCCCTCGAGCCGCTCCTTGAGCAACTCGGCCGCCTCGTTGTGGATCGCGCGCCGCGCCATGTCGACGGTCTCGATCTGCGCGGGGGTCGACTGGCGGATCGCCTGGAAATAGCTGTCGCAGATCGCGAAATAGTCGCGGATGGCGCGGCGGAAGCGGATCAGCCCGAGCACGAGCGTCTCGAGCGCGCTCCCATCAGCCCGCGCGATGTCGAGCGCGAGCCGCCCCTCCTCGACGCGCAAGGTGAGCTGGTAGGGCCCCGCATAGCCGTCGGGATGCGCGCGCTGCGGCGCGAAATGATTGCCCTCGAGCAGATCGAAGATCGCGATCCGCCGCTCCTGCTCGATGTCCGCGTTGCGCCACACGATCGTGCGCTCGTCGAGCGTGACGTCGATGATGCGCGGATCGGCCATGGGGCGCGCATAGTGATTGTGACGGCGTGGCGGAAGCATGGGTGGCTTTGCGGCGCTTCCAGGGTTGATGGTTCACGCGAAGGCGCAAAGAAAATTTGGTTCAGGCGGAGGCGCGGAGAAGGCAGAGGTGTTGTGTCCAACCGCGTCAGCGGCTCTCAAATCGATGCTCCTCGCAAGACTGAAGGCCCGCCGACGCGGGCAGGGCCGCGATACGCGACTCTCCGCGTTCTTCGCGCCTCCGCGTGAATCCAACTTCTCTTTTCTTCGCGCAAATCAAATCGGCCCACAGCATTTCCACAGGCCTGCTGGCTTGTCAGGACGCCCCGCCGCGCCGACAAGCCTCGGCATGGTCCAGCCCGTCAAGCTCGTTCACCAGACCGATCCCGCCGCGCCGCCTGCGCTGCCGCACAATATCGAGGCCGAGGCGGCGCTGCTCGGCGCGCTGATGATCGACAACCGGCTCGCGATCGACATCCAGCTCCAGCTCCGCCCCGAGCATTTCCACGAGCCCGTCCACGGCCGCATCTACGAGGCGATCCTGCGGCTCGCCGACCGCGACATGATCGCGAGCCCGGTCACTCTGCGCCCGCTGTTCGAGGGCGACGAGGCGCTCGCCGAGCTCGGCGGCCCCGGCTATCTCGCGCGGCTCACCGAGAGCGGCGCGGCGCTGATCGGGGCGCGCGACTTCGCGCGGCAGATCTACGATCTCGCGCTGCTCCGCGAGCTGATCGGCGTCGGCCGCGACCTCGTCGAGAAGGCCACCGACACGAGCGAGGACATCGATCCCGAAAAGCAGATCGAGGAGGCCGAGCTTGCGCTCTACCGCGTGGCCGAGCAGGGCGGCGAGCAGAGGAAGGCGCGCGAATTCAAGCACGCCGCCGCCGAGGCGATCCGCATGGCCGAGGCCGCGCTCAACTCGGGCGGCCATGTCTCGGGGCTGACCACGGGGTTCGACAGCATCAACCGCCAGCTCGGCGGACTGCAGAAATCGGACCTGCTCATCATCGCGGGGCGTCCCGGCATGGGCAAGACCGCGCTCGCCACCAACATCGCGTTCAACGCGGCGCGGCGCTTCACGCGCGATGTCGAGGACGGCATCGAGGCATCGATCGGCGCGCCGGTCGCCTTCTTCAGCCTCGAGATGTCGGCCGACCAGCTCGCGACGCGCATCCTCGCGGAGCAATCGCGGATCAGCTCGGAGCGGCTGCGCAAGGGCGCGATCAGCCAAGAGGAGTTCCGCAACCTCGCGCGCGCCTCGGCCGACCTCCAGGACCTCAAGCTCTACATCGACGACACGCCCGGGCTGACGATCGCGGCGTTGCGGACGCGCGCGCGGCGGCTCAAGCGGCGCGATCGGGTGGGGCTAATCGTGGTTGATTACCTTCAGCTCCTGCAGGGCACGGGCCGCAACTCGAACGACAACCGCGTCCAGGAGATTTCGGAGATCAGCCGCGGATTGAAGACGCTCGCCAAGGAGCTCGAGGTTCCCGTGATCGGGCTTTCGCAGCTCAGCCGCGCGGTCGAGCAGCGCGAGGACAAGCGGCCCCAGCTCGCCGACCTTCGCGAGTCGGGCTCGATCGAGCAGGACGCCGACATCGTGCTCTTCGTCTACCGCGAGGATTATTATCACGCCTTCTCCGAGCCGCCCTTCGTCTCGGCCGAATCGTCCGAGGCCGAAAAGCTCAAGCGCTCCGAATGGGAGAAGAAGAACGCCGAGATCGCGGGCCGCGCGACGCTTATCGTCGCCAAGAACCGCCACGGCGCGACGGGCAACGTCACGCTCCACTTCGACCGCGAGTTCACGCGCTTCAGCGACATGGCGTTCGAGGACCAGCGGCCGGATTATGCGTAGCGGCTAGCGCGGGAAGGGCGACGTGCCAGTGCGTGACCCGATCGCTCGTCACCCCGAACTCGTTTCGGGGTCCATGGACGCTCGCCACCCTTGGCTCGCAACGGTTGCGCTCATGGATGCTGAAACAAGTTCAGCATGACGCGTAGGGTTAGCGGCCTCAGAAAACCGGCAAGTTCGCTTCGTCCTCGCCCTCGCCGTCGGGCGCGTGAATACCGCACTCGACCTTCTCCCAGCCGCGCCACCTTCCCGCGCGCGGGTCCTCGCCGGGCAGCACCTTGCTCGTGCAGGGCTGGCAGCCGACCGAGAGATAGCCTTCGGCCTCGAGCGGGTGGCGCGGGAGGTCGTACGCGGCGAACCAGGTGTCGAGATCGGCCTTGGTCCAATCGCCGAGCGGGTTGAGCTTGAGCCGGCCGTCCTCGATCTCGAAGCGCGGCAGGTTCTGGCGCGTCACCGACTGGAAGGCCTTGCGCCCCGAGATCCAGCTGTCGAGACCCGCCTTGGCGCGCGCGAGCGGCTCGACCTTGCGGATCGCGCAGCAGCCGTCGGGGTCGTAGGACCAGCGCAGGCCGCTTTCGTCCTTGGCGGCGATCGCCGCGGGGTGAGGCGTGACGACCCAGCTGTTCTCGATGCCGAGCCGCTCGATCAGCGTGTCGCGATAGGCGAGCGTCTCGGGGAACATCTTGAGCGTGTCGACGAAGATCACGGGCACGGTGCGGTCGGCCTCGGCGACGAGGTGGAGCAGCACCGCGCTCTCGGTTCCGAACGAGGAAACCACCGCGGTCCGCCCGAGAATGCCCTCGGCGAACAGCGCGCGCAGCATGGTCAGCGTGTCGACCCCTCCGAAACGCGCATTGAGCGCGTCGGCGTCGGCCTGGGTGAAGCGCGGCGCGACGTCGATCAGGTCGAGCTTGCGCGCGGCGCTAGCCATGCCGCTTGCTCCAGATCGGCGTGCGGTCGTCGGCGGCGGGCTGGTAGACCTCGCTCCAGCGATCGAGTGCCCGCGCCGCGTCCTCGGGATCGAGCGGGCGTTCGGGCGCGAAGCTGTCGAAGCCGCAGCGGCGCATGAAGGCGATCTGGTCGACGAGCACATCGCCCTCGGCGCGCAGCTCGCCTTGATAGCCCGCCTCGCGCAGGATGCGCGCGGCCGAATAGCCGCGCCCGTCGCCGAACGATCCGAAGCCGATCTCGATCAGCGAGAGACGGTCGAGATGCGGGATCAGCGCGCGCGCGTCCTCGCCCTCCTCGAGCCGCACGGAGGTTGCGTTCGACTGGTCGAGGAAGGCGTCGAGCGTGACCGCGGGCTCCTCGACGGGCTCAGCCATAAAGCGCCTCCTTGAACGGCGTCATGCCGACCCGCCGGTACGTGTCGAGGAAGCGTTCGCCGTCCGCGCGGAGCGTCTTGTAGGTCTCGGTCACCGTCTCGACCGCATCGACGATGCCGTCCTCGTCGAACCCCGGCCCCGTGATCTGGCCGAGGCTCGCGTCTTCCGCGCCCGATCCGCCGAGCAGCAGCTGGTAGTTCTCGACGCCTTTGCGGTCGACGCCGAGAATGCCGATGTGGCCCGCGTGGTGGTGGCCGCAGGCGTTGATGCAGCCCGAGATCTTGAGCTTGAGCTCGCCGAGGTCGCGCTGGCGCTGCTGGTCGGCGAAGCGCCGCGCGATCTTCTGCGCGACCGGGATCGAGCGCGCGTTGGCGAGGCTGCAATAGTCGAGGCCGGGGCAGGCGATGATGTCGGTGACCAGATCGAGGTTGGGCTCGGCGAGCCCGGCCTCGGCGAGCGCCCCCCAGATCGTGGCGAGGTCGGCCTTGCGGACGTGGGGGAGCACGATGTTCTGCGCGTGGGTGACGCGCAGCTCGTCGAAGCTGTGGCGCTCGGCGAGGTCCGCGATCAGCTCCATCTGCTCGGCCGAGGCGTCGCCGGGGATGCCGCCGATCGGCTTGAGGCTGATCGTGACGATCGCGTAGCCAGGCCGCTTGTGGGGATGCGTGTTCTGGTCGAGCCACACCGCGAAATCGGGGTCCAAACGGTCGATTTCGTCGGGCAGCCCGGCCTCGAAAGGCGGATCGGTGAAGAAAGCCTTGATCCGCGCGAGCTCGGCCGCGGGCGCATCGATGTTGAGCCCCCGCAAATGCGCGAACTCGGCCTCGACCTCGGCGATGAATTTCTCCGCGCCCATCTCGTGGACGAGGATCTTGATCCGCGCCTTGAATTTGTTGTCGCGCCGCCCGTAGCGGTTATAGACGCGCAGGATCGCCTCGGAATAGCTGATCAGCTCGCCGATGGGCACGAAATCGCGGATCAGCGGGCCGATCATCGGCGTCCGCCCCATCCCCCCGCCCGCGTAGAAGCGCGCGGCTATCTCGCCGTCACGCTCGATGATCTGAATCCCGATATCGTGCAGCCGCATCGCCGCGCGGTCGGTCTCCGAGGCGATCACCGCGATCTTGAACTTGCGCGGCAGGAACGAAAATTCGGGGTGGAAGCTCGACCATTGGCGGAGCAGCTCGGCAAAGGGGCGCGGATCCACCACCTCGTCCGCCGCCGCCCCCGCATACTGGTCCGAACTGATGTTGCGGATGCAGTTCCCGCTGGTCTGGATCGCGTGCATCTCGACCGTGGCGAGATCGGCGAGGAGGTCGGGCGCGTCCTCGAGGCGGATCCAGTTGTACTGGATGTTCTGCCGCGTGGTGAAATGGCCGTAGCCGCGGTCGTATTTGCGCGCGATGTGCGCGAGCATGCGCGTCTGGCGGCTGTCGAGCGTGCCATAGGGGATCGCGACGCGCAGCATATAGGCGTGGAGCTGGAGGTAGAGCCCGTTCATCAGCCTGAGCGGCTTGAACTGGTCCTCCGACAATTTGCCCGCAATCCGCCGCTCGACCTGGTCGCGAAACTCCGCGACGCGCGTGTCGACCATCGCCTGGTCGTAGTGGTCGTATTTGTACATGTCAGATCACCCAGCTTCCCGCCGCCGGATCGGCCGGAGCGAGCTTGAGGTCGGGGCGCACGGTCGGGCCCGTCGCGCGGATCTTCTCCTTAATGTGGACCGGGAGAATGCCGCCAGCGGTATGATCGGCGGCGACCTCGTAGATTGCGGTCGCACGGCGCGCGGCCTCCTCGATCGCGATCACGTCGACGGAATTGTCGCCGACCTCGGCGGCGTCGGAAACGTGGCGCGACCAGCTTTCGCCGGTCCACCAGACGACGTCGCCCGTCTTGAGATCGTTGCCGGTGAGAATTTTCATGCCGCCGCCTCCGCGACGCGCGCGAACCCGCGCAGCCTGTCCTCGGCGTTCGAGCGGTCGACGACCTCGCCGACGACGATGATCGCCGGGCTCACGACACGCTCGCGCGCGACCAGATCGCCGAGATCGGCGAGCAGGGTGCGCATCGCGCGCGATCCCGGCAGCGTGCCGCGCTCGAGCACCGCGACGGGCGTCGCGGGCGAGACGCCGTCGGCGATGAGCTTCTCGGCAATGTCCGCGGCGGTCGCGACGCCCATATAGACGACAAGCGTGCGGCCCCGGCCCGCGAGCCCCGACCAGTCCTGCTCCGACAGCCCCTTGCACTGGCCCGCGACGAAGCTCACCGCGCTCGACGCGTCACGGTGGGTGAGCGGCAGCGCGGCCTCG
>JACMKH010000363.1 GCA_014380205.1 Sphingomonadaceae bacterium | reverse complement strand
TAGGCGTCGAGATAGGCCATCGCGATGACCTGGCCGATCTCGGTGTTGACGTAGCTCGCGCCGCCGAGGCCCGCGAGCCCGCCGCCCCACCAGCCGCCCGCGCCGCCGCCGAAGCCCACGTCCGAGCGGCGGTGATAGCCTTCGGTGAGCCGGATCTGCTCGGTCGTGCGCGCATCGACCAGGGTCAGCACGACATTGGCCTCCTTGCGGCGGACGTTGATCCCGCCGACGATCGCGCCGACCGGGCCGCCCAGCCAGCCGCCGAGCGCCGCGCCAATGCCGCCGCCCGACTGGTCGTCGTTCGAGGTGATGATGTCGGGGATGATGAAATAATCGGCGGCGCGGACCTGGCCGCGGCCAATGTTCGATCCCGGCTGGAGCTCGCCATTGTCCGCGAGCGCGCGCTCGAGATTGCGGCTCTGCAGCCCACGGTGGCGATCGACCAGCGTGAAGCAGCCCGAGCGCGAGACGAGCAGGTTGATGATCGTCTCGGGGCTGTCGAGATCGTAGCGGCGCCACCAGTCGTCGTCGGGCTCGACGATCGCGACCGTACCGAGCGGGCGGGCGCAGCGCGGGATCTCCTGCGTCGCGCGCGCCTGGGCGCGGCGCGCGCCCGATTGCGCCTCGGCGGGCATGGCGGTGGTGACCATCAGCGCCGCGGCGGCGGCGAGCATGAGCAGTTTGCGCATTCCGAAATCTCCCTGATCGTACCAAGCGCGGGCCAACTCCGGCTGGACGCCGCGCCAATCGGCGATTCGGGAGAAGGACGCTGTGACGCGCGTCACGCGCGGTTGGCGCGGCGCGCGATGCGATGCTAGGCGGCGCGGCGTGACGACCCAGGCCCATATCCGCAACTTTTCGATCATCGCGCACATCGACCACGGCAAGTCGACCTTGGCCGACCGGCTGATCCAGGCGACGGGCGGGCTGACCGAGCGGGAGATGACGAGCCAGGTGCTCGACACGATGGACATCGAGCGCGAGCGCGGGATCACGATCAAGGCGCAGACCGTGCGGCTGACCTACACCGCGGCCGACGGCGAAACCTACGACCTCAACCTGATGGACACGCCGGGCCATGTCGACTTCGCCTATGAGGTCAGCCGCAGCCTCGCCGCGTGCGAGGGCGCGCTGCTCGTCGTCGACGCCGCTCAGGGCGTCGAGGCACAAACCCTTGCGAATGTTTATCAATCGATCGAGCATGATCATGCGATCGTGCCGGTGATCAACAAGATCGACCTGCCCGCGGCGGACCCCGACAAGGTGCGGCGCGAGATCGAGGATATCATCGGGATTCCGGCCGACGACGCGGTGCTGACCTCGGCCAAGGCGGGGATCGGGATCGACGAGGTGCTCGAGGCGATCGTCCGGCGGATTCCGCCCCCGCAAGGGGACCGCGAAGCGCCGCTCAGGGCGATGCTCGTCGACAGCTGGTACGACCCCTATCTCGGCGTGGTGATCCTGGTCCGCGTGATCGACGGCGCGATCAAAAAGGGCATGCCGATCCGCTTCATGGCCGCGGGCACCGAGCATCTCGTCGACCGCGTCGGCTGCATGCGCCCGCGCATCGAGCAGCTCGCCGAGCTCGGCCCCGGCCAGATCGGCTTCATCACCGCGCAGATCAAGGAGGTCGCGCAGACCCGCGTCGGCGACACCATCACCACCGTCCGCAATCCCGCCCCCACCGCGTTGCCCGGCTTCAAGCTCGTCCAGCCGGTGGTGTTCTGCGGCCTCTTCCCGATCGATGCGGCGGACTTCGACAAATTGCGCGAGTCGATCTACAAATTGCGCCTCAACGATGCCTCGTTCAGCTTCGAAATGGAAAGCTCGGCCGCGCTCGGCCAGGGCTTCCGCTGCGGCTTCCTCGGCCTCCTCCACCTCGAGATCATCCAGGAACGGCTGACCCGCGAATACGACCTCGACCTGATCACGACCGCGCCCAGCGTGGTCTACAAGGTGCACCTCTCCGACGGCCGCGAGATCGACCTGCACAACCCCGCCGACATGCCCGAGCCGACCCGGATCAGCGGCATCGACGAGCCGTGGATCAAGGCGACGCTCTACGTCCCTGACGAATATCTCGGGCCGATCCTCAAGCTGTGCCAGGACCGCCGCGGCGTCCAGAGGGAATTGAGCTACGTCGCCGGCCGCGCCCAGCTGGTCTACGAGCTGCCGCTCAACGAGGTGGTGTTCGATTTCTACGACCGGCTCAAGTCGATCAGCCGCGGCTACGCCAGCTTCGATTACGAGCAGATCGGCCACCGGCCCGGCGATCTCGTCAAGATGGAGATCATGGTCAACGGCGATCCGGTCGACGCGCTCGCGATGATCGTCAACCGCGACGCCGCCGAGACGCGCGGCCGCCACATGTGCGGTCGGCTCAAGGACCTGATCCCGCGCCATTTGTTCAAGATCCCGGTCCAGGCCGCGATCGGCGGCAAGATCATCGCGCGCGAAACGATCGGCGCGATGCGCAAGGACGTGACCGCGAAATGCTATGGGGGGGACATCACGCGCAAGAAGAAGCTGCTCGAGAAGCAGAAGAAGGGGAAGGCGCGGATGCGGGAATATGGGAATGTGAGCATCCCGCAGGAAGCCTTCATCGCGGCGCTGAAAATGGGTGAGGAGTGAGGCGCTTTTCTCATCCAAGCAGAAGGAGGGGAGGTGGCGGATTAGCCGAAGGCGCGGGGCGCCTTTGGTCCGCCGCCCGGATGCGGGAGTATGGCAACGTGTCGATCCCCCAGGAGGCTTTCATAGCCGCCTTACGCATGGGTGAAGAGTGAGCTTTCTTCAAAGCAGAAGGAGGGGAGGTGGGCGGAACCGAGGACGGCGCGGGGCGCTGTCATCCCGCCCGCCCGGATGCGGGAGTATGGCAATGTGAGCATTTCGCAGGAGGGGTTCATAGCGGCGTTGCGGATGGGGGAGGAGGAAAAATAGAGGTCAGCGACACATTCATTTTGGGGAAAAACGCACCCAATCGGATTGTCGTGGCGGGGTCATATAAAGTGGACCGCTTTCAGGGGGGCGCGCAGTCGTGCCATGTAAATAAACGCCCCTTTCCCCAGTGAAACCGAGATCGCGAACGCTTCCTATGACATCTACCTTCAGATGATTTGCTAACATCTGCGCTATAGATTTATCTCCGTCTAAGCCAGAAGAGCAAGAATATAGTTGTAAAATTATGTTATTTAACAGCGGTACTTGACCAATTTCGTTGATATTAGAGGAGTTGATATTGGTATAATCGTCATCCGTCTCGCCTACATATAGATCCCTTGAGCTTCCGTGGCCGTAATACTCTATACCGCCATTTATTTCTTCTGACGAGAGAAGCGCGTCTCTAAAGTCCATAAGATCAGATATTCTTACAACAGCACAATTATGGCCTAGGCCTTTGATTTCAGATTCTCTGGTGCTCGCCGATCTCGTGAAGCCGGTGCGCGCGTTATGTTCGCCCAAGCCTGGGTCTCCGACAAGAAGGAGATATGTAAGGGCTTTAGTTGATCCGGCACCACTATTGTGCGCCCGTGAGATAAGCGGGTTGGAAGAGAAGGGTTCGGGACGCCCGTCTTCATAATACCGTCCGTACATTACTCGCCCTCCGGCTTGGTGTCGCCCCCCGGCTTGGTGTCGCCCTCGGGCTTGGTGTCGCCCTCCGGCTTGGTGCCGCCCTCCGGCTTGGTGTCGCCCTCCGGCTCGTTATCGGCCGCCGGCTCGCACGCGCAGTCGATGGGATAACAGGGCAGGCAGGCGTTGCCCTGATCGCCGATCCAGATGAGATCGGTGGGCAGATCGAAGTGGAAGGGCGCGCCGACATATTTCGCGCCGACGGCGTAATTATAGGATTTGAACACCGGCGTGGTGGCGGCGGCGTCAACATAAGGGAGGAACTCGAGTTTGCGTTCCAGCCCGAGAATCCAGCTCATCGTGCTGGTCGTCGCGGCGGTGTAAGCGGGACTGGCCGGATCCTGGGTGATGCTGACGATGCGATATTCGATGCCGTCGATGAACAATTGACGATCGAGATCCAGATTGATCGCATCCTGATCAAGGACATTGGGTAGGGCGTCCCAGTAGCGGTCGGTGAATATCCTGATGCGGCTGTCGAGTGATCCGTCACTCGGATCGGGATAAGCCTCGGCATAGCCCTCGCGGTCCTGCTGGTAGCAATCGTGGCTATGCTTGATCTCGTCGATCACGCTGATCCAGCGCGGATCCTCGGGATTGGTCGGGAAGGTGCCGGTGACGCCCCATAGCCCGCCGGTCTGGAGATAGGTTTTGACGTCTTCCTCCATGCCCGGCGAAACGGGGACGGTGGCGCGGCAATAGCCGGCGCGCAGAAACGCCTTCATCAGGAAATTGGGCTCGTCGGGTTCGTATCCGTCGACCCATTGGCAGATCGGATTGCGGAAATAATCGTAGAAGGTGAAGCTGGCGCGATTCCAGTCGAAGGCGCGGTCGAAGAAATACCATTCGCGGGTCGCGACCGCCGCCTTTGGCCGGTTGGGCCAGGGCAGCCCACAGGGCTCGGCGTTCATGTTCATCACGCCGGGCCAGTCAAATTCGCCGCACATCATGAAGATGGAGGAGCGCTTGACCTCGGCGCGCATAATCTCCTCGCAGGCGAAAGGGTGGCGGCCCTTGATCTTGTCGTCCATCTTCTCGTTGTAGGCGGCAAGCGCGGCCTGATAATCGGCCAGCTTGGCTTCATATTTTTCGAGGTCGGCTTCGTACTTCGCTATGATGAGGGCATGGATCGAATTTTGCCACGGACCAAGATCGACGGGATTAGGTGCGCACAAAATCCTCCCGGAAATCGATGAATCTTTGTCGGCATTGAGTTCATCAACAGAGATTTGACTTGAACCCTGAACATTGACCGAAGCGCTCGTCGTACCCGCATCATCCGTGTTAAAATCTACGGCACCACCACCAAAAACAGCTCCTATTCTGGCAAACGTAAGGCCATTAGATTTGTGTACTGCTCCGACCCCGCGCTCAATATTGAGAGCAGTATAACCGGCAGGGATTGTAATCTGCTCTGGTGGACTATCCCTTTTGAGGACACCAAATGGCAATGAAATGTTTGATAGCGTGGCAGGTGGGGAATCGTATCCAGTCACCGCATACTTTGCAGCTTGTATATGGTAGTTTTCGCGAGTGATGTCAGTTGGCAAAAGCGTCGGCTTGTCAGGCGCTACCGGAGGACCGGCCGGTTCCCCCTTCTTGCGCTTCATCGCTTCCATGGCGCTGAACAGCATCGCCGGGCTGGGGATGAGCAGATCGACGGTGACGGCCGGGCCGTGGCCAAAGAGCTGGCCGCGCTTCTCCTGGGTTACCCAGAAATATTTGGCGACCGCGGCAACCGAGGTGCCGTTCTTGAACTTGTGCTTGTTCTGCTCTGAATTTTCCATGGTGACGGTGCGGGTGCGCAGTTTGCGGGTCTGCACCTGAATCTTCAGCGTGGCTTTCTCGACCGCCTCGCGTGCCTCCTCGCGTGCTTCGCGATAGGCGCTCTCTTTCGACAGCGATGCGCTGGTGTTCAGTTCATATTTCTGGCCATAAATTTTGCCCGACAGCTTTGCATCGACGTCAAGGCTGGCCTTCTGATTGTTGGAAATTTCCTTCTGCAGGTTGAACCGGTCGGTGACCTGATGATCGCGCTCCTCGGAGCGGCTGAGGTTGGTTTCGTCTTCGCTGGTTTCTGTGACCGTGCGGGTAAATCCGTGCGTGCGGATGCGGGTTTCATAGGGGGCGACATTTTCGATATAGGCAATGTCGGACGGCTTGTAGCAGTGGGTCTTGTCCCTCAGCGTCAACAATTCGGCGACATACCAGTTGATGTCGGCGCAGCAGGGATCGATCGGCATGCAAGGCGCATCGTCGCAAGTGCAGTCGCAGGCATCGGTATGGCCCGGCGTGCCAGCAGCGCCGTCGCCTCTGCCTTCGCCCGCGGCAGCGCCGCCGCCTCTGCCTTCGCCCGCGGCAACGCCGCGTCCCTTGACCGCCTCGGCAGCCGCGGCCTGCGCGGCGATGGCCTTGACCCGCTTTTCATAGGCTTGCAGCCGCGACAGGCGACGCGACAGCGGACCATCGGCCTGATCCGGATCGCGCGCCTTGCACAGTTCCATGGCAAAAGCGAGGCCCGGCAGGAATGGGCTGAGCGTCAAAATCTCGCTGACATATTTAATTGGAAGCTCGCGCGGATCACCTCTGGGCCCGATGGCATCGACGCAAGCAGTGAGAACCGAAAAGGCGAGATCGGCGCGCAGGCCGCCGAGCAGATCGACATCGCGCGGTGGGGCAATGCCGCTGACCGCTGTTGCCAATATCTGGGCTTTTTCGAGGTCGATTCGGCCATGCGCGGACCGCAGCCAGAGCGCGCGATCGGCCTCGCCGATATTATGATGGAGCGCCAGCCGTTCGGCAGTGGTCGATGCGGTGCCCTTGAGGATGAAAAAGCGGCGGATGGCCCGTTCGGCCGGCGATCTTTGCGCGAGCGGCACGATTGGGTTCTGTTTCAGAAAGGCCGCTGCGAGGCGCTCGATCTGCTGGAAGTCCCCCCTATCAAAGGCAGCGGTCAGTGAGTCGTGGAGCCCGTCGTAGACGCCGGGGGTCTTTCCCGCCTTGGACGGCTTTGCCGTGGCCAGCGGTTTGATGGCGGCGGCCTGCGCCGGGGTGAGCAGCAAGGCGGCGGGCGAGCCGGTCAGATGCTGGCTGTCCTGCGACATTGTCAGCAGATTGAAGCCGCGCGTCGCGCCGCGCACGCTGAGCACGACATCCGGCTCGCGTGCGATCTCGAAGCGCGCCAAGCTGCCCATGTTGTGTTTCCCTCCAGATGGCGGACACTGACATGGAAGGTGAGGCGATACAATGGCACAACGAAATCAGAGCCGAGAGGCGGATGCGGAGCATGGGAATGTGAGCATACCGCAGGAGGCGTTCAACGCCGCGCGTGCCGGGGCCATCGCGGACGGTTGGCCAATGGCGTGAGTGGAATTCGCTGAAAACATAACCAAATAGGAGCCATTCAGCCTCCGCTCACTCACCGGTCGTTATACCCCGCCCCATGCGACCGGGGGGTCCCATCGGCACCGAGGAAGCCGCGCGGCGGCGGGGGGTGTTTCTCAACGCGCTCGCGCGGACGGGGAATGTGGGGCGCGCCTGCGAGGAATCGGGTGCGCCCAAATCCATGGTCTATCGGCGGCGGCGGATCGATGCGGGGTTCGCGGCGGCGTGGGAGACGGCGCTGGGGGCGGCGCGCGAGGCGCTCACCGACTTTATCGATCCCACGGCGGGATCGGGATGCACGGCCGGTTCGCGCGGGGGGTGGGTGCGGCGGTTGCGGAAGGGGCAGCCGCAGATCGCCAGGGCGCCGGCCAAGGCGTGGACCGAGGCGAAGGAGGGCGCGTTTCTCGATACGCTCGCCGAGCAATGCCATGTCGGGCGCGCCGCGGCGGCGGTGGCTGACGTCGTGGTAGTGAACCATCATTTGCTCGCGGCCGATCTGTCGGTCCGGCAGGCGCAGGACAACTGGCAGGATGCTGCGGTGTTGCCGCCGTACCAGCGATTGATTCTGGACGAGGCCCACCACCTCGAGGACGTAGCGGCCAATCACCTCGGCATCCAGGTCACCAGCCGCGCGGTGCGCCGGCTGCTGGGCCGTTTCGAGCGAAACGGGAGAGGATTGGCTCCAACCCTGTCCTA
>JACMKH010000362.1 GCA_014380205.1 Sphingomonadaceae bacterium | reverse complement strand
CGGCGCGCGTCAGCTCGACGGATTCGCGCAATCCTCCATCTGGCGCTCGAGCACCGTGAAATCGGCTTCGGAGATCTTGAGATCGGCGCAGGTCCCGTCAGCCATGTGCGCGTCGTCGATCGCCCAATAGCCTTCGTCCTCGAGCTTGAGATCGTCCCAGCTGGCGACGCCGAGCGCCTCGAGCGCGCCTGACAGAGCCTCGCGCTGCTCGTGGCTCGCGGTGCGCTCCGCGAGCGCGGGCGCGGCGGCGGCAAAGGCGGCAAGGCCAATGGCGAGAGAAATGGACTTGGTCATCGAACTGCTCCTCGTACGGGCCCCGCGCCAAAACGGGCGGGCGGGAGGAGGGTTCCGTGGACGCGCTAGACCGCCTCCAACGCCTGCTCGAAGTCCGCGATCAGATCGTCGGGATCCTCGATCCCGATCGAGACGCGCACCAGATTGTCGGTGATCCCCAGCGCGGCCTTGCGCGCGTCGGGGACGGAGAGGTGGGTCATCGCGGCGGGGTGGCTCGCGAGCGTCTCGGTGCCGCCGAGGCTGACCGCGAGCTTGGCGATCTTGAGCGCATCGAGGAAGGCGAAGCTTTCGGCCTCGCCGCCCTTGATGAACAGCGAAAAGGTCGAGCCCGCGCCCGTGCAGTGGCGATCGAAAATATCCTTTTGCGACTTGTCCTTGAGGAAACCGAGATAGCCGAGCCCGTCGACCTTCGGGTGGTCGCGCAGATAGGCGCAGACCTTTTCGGCGTTCTCGCCCGCGCGCTGCATGCGGATTTCGAGCGTCTCGAGGCTGCGGAGCAGCATCCAAGCGGTGTTGGGATCGCAGATCGTGCCGATCGTGTTGCGCATCGTGCGGATCGGATCCATCCACTTCTTGTCGCCGAGGATGCCCCCCGCGACGAGATCGCTGTGCCCGCCCGCGTATTTGGTGAGGCTGTAGATGACGATATCGGCGCCGTGGCAGAGCGGTCGCTGCCACAGCGGGCCGAGGAACGTGTTGTCGATCGCGATCGGCGGCGCGTAGTCGCCGCGGCCGAACGCCGCGTCGCTCGCCTCGCGGACCAGCTCGATATCTACCAGCGCATTCGTCGGGTTGGCCGGGCTTTCGAGATAGATCATCGCGACGCGCCCCGCCCCCATCGCGCGCGCCTTGCCCTGGGCGAGAATCGCATCGAGCTCGGCGCGGCCCGCGCCCGCGGGAAAGTCGAGAAAGGTCACGCCGAAGCGGCCGAGCACGCGATTGATCAGCGTCTCGGTCGCGGCGTAGAGCGGGCCCGAATGGATCACGACGTCGCCCTGGCGGACGTTGGCGAGCAGCACGGTCGCGATCGCCGACATGCCGCTCGAGAAGACCAGCGCGTCCTCGGCGTCCTCCCAAATGCCGAGACGGTCCTCGAGGATTTCCTGGTTGGGGCCGTTGAAGCGCGAATAGACGAGGCCCTCCGCGCCTCCGGGGCGCTTGCCCGTGATCCCCTCGAAATGGCGCTTGCCCGCCGCCGCGCTTTCGAAGGCGAAAGTCGAGGTGAGGAAGACGGGGGGCTTGAGCGAGCCTTCGGAAAGCTTGGGATCATAGCCGAGGCCCATCATCAGGGTCGAAGGACTCAGCCGCCGGTTGGCGATCGCCATGACATCGGGCTTGGGACGGCGGCGCGGCGTCGTGCCGGTGAGATCGGCTTCGTCGGGGCGTTTGGGCATGGGGTTGGGCTTTCGAGCGAGGATGCGGACGCCATAGCGCGCGACCCGACGAATCGAAAATCCTCCCCATGCCGGGGAGGATTAGCCGCCCATCGCCACGATCGCCCAGGTCACGCCGACAATCAGCATAATTCCCGCGAGGTCGAGCAGCAGCCCAGCCTTGAGCATGCGCGGCAGCGCGATGTGGCCGGTCGCCCAGGCGATCGCGTTGGGGCCGGTGCCCGAGGGGAGCATGAAGCCCCAGCTCGCGGCGAAGGCGGCGGGGATCGCGAGCAGCATCGGATCGGCCCCGGTCGCGAGGATCAGAGAGGCGACGACGGGCATCACGCCGCTAGCGGTCGCGACGTTCGAGGCGAATTCGGTGACGAGCACGACGAGCGCGGTGAGCGCGAAGGCGATGACGATGACATCGACCGCGCGCAGCGGCTCGAGCGCGGTCCCGAGCCACGCCGCGAGCCCCGATTCGATGATCCCGGCCGCGAGCGCGAGCCCGCCGCCGAACATCATGATCACCCCCCAGGGCGCGCGATTGGCCTCGTCCCAGTTCAGCAGCGGCCGCCCCGTGCCGTCGGGCAGCGCGAACAGCAGCATCCCGCCGAGGATCGCGACGGTGGCGTCGTCGACCATCCCGGCTGGAAGCAGCGGAGCGACCAGCGGCAAGGTGATCCATCCCGCCAGCACGAGCGCGATGACGGGGAGCAGCCGCCGCTCGGGGCGCGACCACGGCCCCGGCTCGCCAATCGCCGATTTGGCCGACTCGACGTCGAATCCGTCGCGCGGCACCCTTTGAACGCGAAGCAGGATCGCGGCGGCGAGCGGAATGCCGAAGACCACCACGGGCATGCCGAACATCGCCCAGGTCATGAAGCCGATCTCGGTGCCGAGCGTGCGGTTGATCAGCCCTGCGGCGATCGCGTTGGTCGGCGAGCCGACGATCGTGCCGAGCCCCCCGATCGACGCGGCGAAGGCGACGCCCATCAGCAGCGCGCCGCAAAAGCCGTCGGTCTCGCCCTCCTCCATCCCGCCCGCGGCGAGCACCGCGACCGCGATCGGCACCATGATCAGCGAGGTCGAGGTGTTCGAGACGATCATCGAGATGATCGCGGTCGCGGTCATGAAGGCGAGCAGCAGCCCCCAGGCGGTCGAGCCCGCGCGCCCGACGATCGCCAGCGCGAGCCGCCGGTGGAGTCCGGTACGCTCGATCGCGAGCGCGACGAACGCGCCGCCGAGGATGAGGAACAGGATCGGCGAATAATAGGCCGACGCGGTCTCGGCGACGGTGAGCACGCCCGCGAAGGGGAGGACGAGGAAGGGGAGCAGCGCGGTGACGGTGAGCGGCAGCGCCTCGGTCATCCACCATGTCGCCATCAGCAGCACGAGCGCGGCGACGCGCCATGCGGGGGCGGGCATCGCCTCGGGCGCGGGAAGCGCGAGCAGGATCGCGAACATGACGAGCCCCGCCCAGAAGCCGATGCGTTTGGCGGTCACTCGCGTCCTCCCCTTCGGCCCGCCTATCGCCTATGGGGAAATGAGGGAAGGGAGAGCCGCCATGCCGATCACCATCGTCTCGATTCCGGTCAGCGATCCGCAGCGATCGAAAGCATTCTACACCGATGTCATGGATTTCAAGCTGTTGCGCGAAAGCCCGATGGGCCCCGAGATGAGCTGGATTCAGCTCCAGCCCAAGGACGGCGGCGCGACGATCACGCTGGTCAACTGGTTCGATGCGATGCCGCCGGGCGGCCAGCAGGGGCTGATGCTCCATGTCGCCGATATCGACGCCGAGCGCGAACGGCTGCTCGGCCTGGGCGTCGATGTGCCGCCGATCGAGGAGCAGCCGTGGGGACGCTACGTCATGGTCAAGGACCCCGACGGCAACGGCTGGGCGGTGACCACGCAGACGGGGGGTCGATTGAGCGGCGTGGATTTTACAGCGCGATGATCGAAATCTGCCGCCCGTAATCGCCCTCGCCGCGATGCGTCGCGCGGCGGTAACTGAAATAGCGGTCCTCGTTGGCGTAGGTGTCGAGGCTGAGCGGCTCGACCGTCGCGACGCCCTCGTCCGCCAGCCAGGCGGCGAGATAGGCTTCGAGGTCGAAATAATGATGGCCGGGCGCGCCGGGGCGGAAGAAGCGCTCGTTGGCCGCGTCGATGGTCTCGAAACGGCGGCGGAAATCGTCGTCGACCTCGAACGAGGCTCGGCCGATGCACGGGCCGATCGCCGCAACTATGCGGTCGCGCTGAGCGCCGAGCTTTTCCATCTCCTCGACCACCGCGCGCGCGACGCCGGTCATCGCGCCCTTCCACCCCGCGTGCGCCGCGCCGATAACCTGCCCCTCGACATCGGCGAGCAGGATCGGCGCGCAATCGGCGGTGAGTATGCCGAGCGCGAGGCCAGGCCGGTCGGTCGCCATCGCATCGGCTTCGGGCCGCGCGTCGTCGGGAAAGGGGCGGGTGACGGTCAGCGCGGTCGGCGAATGGATCTGGTGGAGCGTGACGAGCTTGGCCCGCCTCGCCACCGCCTCGACCGCGCGGCGGCGGTTGGTCAGCACGGCCGCGGGGGCATCGTTCGAGCCGAGCCCGACGTTGAGGCTCGCATATGCGCCCGTCGAGACCCCGCCCGCGCGCCCGAGAAATCCGTGGCTGACGCCGCCGAGCGCGTCGGCGCGCGCGATGTCCATCTTGCCGGCCATATCACCCGCCAAACCCGAGGAGCCCCGCGCCTATCTACGCATCGCGGCGCTTGCTGCAATGCAACATGCGTCAGAAGCCGGCCGGATCGGGCCAGCGCTGTGACACAAAAGCCATAACCCTGAAGAGGGTTCCCATCGCGCGCGGGTCGGTAAGCCGGTCGCGCGCGGCGATCAGCTCGGCGCGGCGATGCGGGGCGGATTTGATCAGCGAGGCGGCGCGCGCGGCGATGCCCATCGCGCCGAGCCAAGTCCCTTGGCGGAGGGGGCCATAGAACCGCAGCCCGCTCGCGCGGCCGGCGGCGGCGAGCGCGGCGAAGTCGACGTGGACGGTGAGATCGCGCGTCCCCGGAGCG
>JACMKH010000361.1 GCA_014380205.1 Sphingomonadaceae bacterium | reverse complement strand
GGCGCGCGCCGCGGCCGAGCGGCGGCGCGACGGCATCACGACGTTCCCCCAGGGCGCGGCCGAGGCGTTGCGCGACTATGCGCGCGGGCTGGTGGCCAAGGCCGGCGCGCGGCCGAGCGCCTGGGGGCTCAAGCTGCCTGAGGCGATGATGGTGCTGCCCGAGCTCAACGAGGCTTTTCCGGGAATGCGGCTGATCCATCTCGTCCGGCACCCCGTGGCGATCGCGCTCCGTCGGACGCATGTAACGTCACGGAGCAACAACCCCGTCGGCGCGGCGGTGCTCGAAGCGGCCTATCGCGAGGCCGATCTGGCCGAAAGACTCGACGGGCCGCGTCCGCCGTGGATGGACAATGTGCTGAGCTGGATTTTTCAGGTCGGCCCCGCGAGCCGCTTCGGCCGCGAGGTGCTGGGGCCAGAGCGCTATCTCGAAATCCGCTACGAGGATTTGTGCGCCGACCAGGAGGCGCAAGAGGCGCGCATTTCGGATTTCCTGGGCCGACGCGTCGCGCTTGGCGAATCGCTCAGCGCGGAAGCGATCCGCCCGCCAGGCTACGCTCCCGATGACCCGCGCATCGAGCATATCTGGCCGCTTTGCCGCCGCACCGCGCGACCGCTCGGATAT
Source organism: Sphingomonadaceae bacterium (assembly GCA_014380205.1). Lineage (GTDB taxonomy): Bacteria > Pseudomonadota > Alphaproteobacteria > Sphingomonadales > Sphingomonadaceae > Parasphingopyxis. The sequence goes on along the minus strand of JACMKH010000361.1, from coordinate 1,589 downwards.
GAGCGCGATCTGCCCGGCGATGCGTCCGATGACGCGGCGCGCGCGCGGGCCTGACGCGCCCAATCGCGGCGCGCTCAGCCGGTTGCGCCGATCATCCCCAGCCACTGCCCGATCAACCGCGCGGCGACGTAGAGGATGAGCACGGCGGTGAGGCGCTTGATCAGCGTGGGCGGAATCCTCGACGCGCCGAGCCGCGATCCGATCTGCCCGCCGACGAGCACGGCGACGAGCAGCGGCCAATAGGGAACGAGCATCGCGGTCTGGCCGACATCGCCGAGCTTCATGAGCTGGCCGGCGAGGCCCGAGAGCGAGTTGACGAGGATAAACACGCTGCACGTCCCCGCGATCTCGCGCGGCGAGGCCCAGCGCAGCATGTAGAGCACGGGCGCGAGGAAGATGCCGCCGCCGATCCCGACCAGCCCCGAGAGGAAGCCGATTCCGCCGCCGATCCCGAAGCGCAGCGCGATCGGCGGCTCGCGCGCCTCGCCCGCCGCGACCACTGGCGCGCGCTCGAACAACAGGCGCAGCCCGGCGAACAGCAGCGATCCGCCGAGCGCGCCGATGAACAAGGTTTCCGAGACGGGCAGGCGGCCGCCGAGCCACGCCGCGGGAACCGAGAGGGCGACCCACGGCAGGATGCGCGCGAGCGGGACATGACCCTCGCGCCAGAAGCGCCACGATCCGCCGGCGACGACGACGATGTTGCAGATCAGCGAGATCGCGGGGAGGATGCGGTAATCGGTCCCGTCGAGGACGAGCAGCGCGTTGTAGGTCGAGCCGCCGCCGAAGCCGACCGATGCGTAAAGCAGCGCGGTAAGCATGAACAGCGCGGCGAGCTGAATCACGCGAGGCTGACCTTGCCCCCCGCGTGGCGCTCGAGCCGGCCGGCGAGCTCGAGCTCGAGCAGCGCGGTCTGGACGAGCGGCGCGGCGATTCCAGATTGCCTGACGAGCTCGTCGACAGGGACGGGGACCGGGCCGAGCAGCGCCGCGACGGCGCCGCGCTCGTCCGCCTCGATGTCGGCCTGCTCGGCCCGCCAGGGCGTGGACGGTTCGGCAACGCGCGCCGCCTCGAACGGCCCGAGCGACGCCAGCACATCGTCGGCGGTCTGGACCAACGTCGCGCCATCGCGGATCAACTGGTTGCACCCTTGCGCGCGGGGGTCGAGCGGCGAGCCGGGGACCGCCATCACCTCGCGCCCGAACTCGCCCGCCTGGCGCGCGGTGATCAGCGAGCCCGAGCGCGGCGCCGCCTCGACCACGATTGTACCGAGCGTGAGCCCCGCGATGATCCGGTTGCGGTAGGGGAAATGCCGCGCCTGGGGCTCGCGCCCCAGCGGCTGCTCGGCGAGCACCAGCCCTCGCTCGGCGATCTCCTCCTGGAGCTTCTCATTCTCGGGCGGGTAATGGACGTCGGCGCCGCCCGCTACCACCGCGATCGTCCCGCCCTCGAGCGCGCCGACATGCGCCTCGGTGTCGATCCCGCGCGCGAGCCCCGAGACGATGACATGGCCCTGATTCGACAGATCGAGCGAAAGCCCGCGCGCGAAGCGCCGCGCCGCCGCCGATGCGTTGCGCGCGCCGACCATC
>JACMKH010000360.1 GCA_014380205.1 Sphingomonadaceae bacterium | reverse complement strand
CGGGGGACGACGCCGGCCCAGATCGCCGCGGCGATCGGCCCGGGGCTGGCGAAGGCGGCGATCGCGGCGCGTGTCGACGGCGAGCTCAGGGACATCGGACGGCCGCTCGAAAGCGATGCCGAGCTCGCGCTGATCACTTCACGCGACGAGGCCGACGCGCTCGAGCTCGCGCGCCACGATTACGCCCATGTCCTCGCCGAGGCGGTGCAGACGCTCTTTCCCGGCACGCAGATCACCTTCGGCCCCGCGACCGACGACGGCTTCTACTACGACTTCGCGCCGAGCCCCGATCGCGGCCCCTTCACCGAGGAGGATCTGCCCGCGATCGAGGAGGAGATGCGCCGGGTCATCGCCCGCGACGAGCCGCTGGTCCGCGAAGTGTGGGAGCGCGAGGCGCTGATTGCGCGCTGGCGCAACCAGGGCGAGAGCTTCAAGGCCGAATGGGCGGCCGAGCTTCCCGACGATGAGGAGATCACCGTCTATCGCTCGGGCGAATGGCTCGACATGTGCCGCGGCCCGCACCTCGCCTCGACGGGCAAGCTCGATCCGGCCGCGTTCAAGCTCACGCGCGTCTCGGGCGCCTATTGGCGCGGCGACCAGAGCAATCCGCAGCTCTCACGCATCTACGGCACCGGTTGGCTCAATCGGAAGCAGCTCGACGCGCATCTCGTCCGCCTCGAGGAGGCCGCGAAGCGCGACCACCGCCGGATCGGCCAGGAAATGGACCTGTTCCACCTCCAGGCCGAGGCGCACGGCTCGGTGTTCTGGCATCCCAAGGGCTATCTGATCTGGCGCGCGCTCGAGGCCTATCTGCGCCGCAAGCTCGACGCGGCGGGCTATGACGAGGTCAAGACCCCCCAGCTGATGGACGCGCGCCAATGGGAGCAATCGGGCCATTGGGGCAAATATCGCGAGAACATGTTCGTCGTCCCCGACGAAATCCCCGGCACCGAGGAGGGCGAGGCGATCCTCTCGGGCGAGGCCGAGCTGATGGCGCTCAAGCCGATGAACTGCCCCGCGCACGTCCTGATCTTCCGCCAGGGGATCAAATCCTACCGCGACCTGCCGCTGCGCCTCGCCGAGTTCGGCTGCTGTCATCGCAACGAACCCCACGGGGCGCTCCACGGCATCCTGCGCGTGCGCCAGTTCACCCAGGACGACGCCCACATCTTCTGCCGCGAGGACCAGATCGTCGACGAGACGCGCGGCTTCTGCGACCTGCTCGACAACGTCTACCGCGATCTCGGCTTCGAAAGCTACGCGATCAAGCTCGCGCTCAGGCCCGACAAGCGCTTCGGCTCGGACGAGATGTGGGACAAGGCCGAGGGCGACCTGCGCGAGGCCGTCCGCCTCACCGGACGCGCGACCCCCGAATACGGCTGGGCGGAGCTCCCCGGCGAGGGCGCCTTCTACTCGCCCAAGCTCGAATTCCATTTGACCGACGCGATCGGCCGCACCTGGCAATGCGGCACGCTCCAGCTCGATTATGTCCTCCCCGAGCGGCTCGACGCGAGCTATATCGGCGAGGACGGCGAGAAGCACCGCCCGGTGATGTTCCACCGCGCGATCCTCGGCACCTTCGAGCGCTTCATCGGCATATTGATCGAGCACCACGCAGGCCGCCTCCCGCTCTGGCTCGCACCCGTCCAGGCGGTGGTCGCGACGATCGTCTCGGACGCCGACGATTATGCGGCGGAGGTCGTCGCGGCGTTGCGCGCGCGCGGCATCCGCGCCGAGCTCGACACGCGCAACGAGAAGATCAACTACAAGGTCCGCGAGCACAGCCTCGCCCGCGTTTCGCACCTCTACGTGGTCGGGCGGCGCGAGGCAGACGAGCGCACGGTCGCGCTGCGGCGGCTGGGCAGCGAGAGCGCGCAAGAGATGCTGACGCTCGACGAAGCGGTCGACGCGATCACCGCCGAGGCGCGGGCCCCCGACCTGGCGATCGCTTAATGCACGCGGGGGCGCGGCGACCGCCGGAAGACGCCGCGCCGCATTAAGTTTGGATTAAAGCCTCTCTCCGCCCGGAACGATCGATCCTAAATCGGATTGGTTCGTCTGATCGGTAGGCCCGGCGCCTCCCTCAACACCGGATCGTTTCCAGACCGCGAGGCGCAGCAGTTCGCGGGGTGGCGTTGCGTGGCTGCTGCGCATCAACGGAGATCACCATGGCACGCAGATATGGCACGTCCGGCGACGATACCGTCAACGGCACCGAAGACGGCGATTCGCTTTACGGTTATGCGCAGGGCAACAAGGCCGGCGACACCGGCGACGACAGCATCTTCGCGGGCGGCGGCGAAGACTATATCGACGGCGCGGGCGGCGATGACACGCTCAAGGGCGACGAGGGCGAGGACACGATCTACGCCGGCGCGGGCGACGACAGCGTCGATGCCGGCAAGGACAACGACATCGTCTACGGCCAGGGCGGGGACGACAGCGTCCGCGGCGGCGAGGGCGAGGACACGATCCTCGGCGCGGGCGGCCGCGATTCGCTCTACGGCGACGACGGCCTCGACAGCGTGTTCGGCGGCAAGGGCGACGATTCGCTCTACGGCGGCGCGGCCGAGGACGGGCTGTTCGGCGACGATGGCCGCGACCTGATTTATGGGGGCGACGGCGACGATACCGGCGAGGGCGGCGAAGGCCGCGACACGCTCTACGGCCAGGCCGGCAACGATTTTCTGGCCGGCGACGACGCCGGGGTGGCGAACGGCCCGGGCGACAGCGAGGACCGGTTGCTCGGAGGCGAAGGCAGCGACACGCTCGACGGGGGCGGCGCGCGCGACCGCCTCGACGGCGAGGAAGGCCAGGACTTCCTGATCGGCGGCGGCGGAAGCGACCTGTTCATCTTCCAGGGCAGCTGGGATTTCGACACCGTGGTCGACTTCGAGAACGGCCAGGATTTGATCGATTTGCGCCAGACCAACCTGTCGTTCGGCGACCTCGACTTCGAGATGGTCGATGCCGACAGCGACGATCAGAATGATGACCTGCTGATCACCACCACCAACGACGATCTCGGCACGATCGCGCTGCTCAACACCTCGCAGAACGCGATCACGGCGAACGATTTCCTGTTTGGTTGATCAGCGCCACCCGGCAGCCAAATCCCCCGATCGCGCGTGGAGACAAGCGCGATCGCGGGAACTCTGGAGCCGCAACGTCGGATCAGCAGAGCCGGTAGCCGAACCCCCGGACCGTCTCGATGACGCGCGGGCCGTGGGACTCCAACTTGTGGCGCAACCGGCCGATGTAGACATCGACGATGTTGGTCAGCGGATCGACTTCGATGTTCCACACGCTGCTTAGGATGTGCTCGCGCGACACGACCGAGCCGGGCCGCGACATCAACAGATCGAGAATGCCGAACTCCTTGGCGGTCAGCGCAATCGCGGCGCCGCCGCGGGTCACCGCCATCGCATCGCGATCGAAGACGATGTCGCGATAAGCGTAGCGCCGCGGCTCGGGCTCGTCGGGCCGACGGCGGCGCGTGATCGCGTCGATCCGCGCCACCAGCTCGTCGAAGGCATAGGGCTTGACCAGATAGTCGTCGGCGCCGTGGCGCAGTCCGTCGACCCGGTCGGCGACGTCGTCGCGCGCGGTGAGCATGATGATCGGCGTCGTCAGGCCCGCGCCGCGCAGCAGCGCGCAAAGCGCGATGCCGTCGCCGTCGGGCAACATCACATCGAGGATGATCACGTCAAACCCGCCCTCGAGAGAGCGCGCGCGGCCGTCTTCGGCGGTGGCGGCGATGGCGGTCGCATGGCCTTCGGCGCGCAGGCCGCGATCGAGAAAATCGGCGACGAGCGGCTCGTCCTCTACGATCAGGATGTTCACGCCGCCGCTCGTGATCGCGCCGCGTCGGGCAGGAACACCGAGACGGTGGTGCCGCGGTTCTCGGCGCTGTCGATGCGAATCGATCCATGGTGGGCGTCGACGATCGCCTTGGCCATCGGCAGGCCGAGACCGGCCCCGTCGGCGTGCTGGCCGGCGGCCGCACCGCCGCGACGGAAGCGTTCGAAGACGTGGCCGATTTCGCTCGCCGGAATGCCGATGCCGTCGTCGGCGATCATGAAGGTCCAGCCGCCGGGCGAGGGCAGCAGCCGCAGCTCGAGCCGGGGCAGCCCGGCCGAATAGCGGATCGCGTTGTCGAACAGAATGTGGATCAGCTGCCGAAGCCGGTCGGCATCGCCTTCGATCGCAGCCGTCTCGGCCCCGGCGCCTGCGGCAAAGCGGATATCGCCGCCATCATCGGCGACCAGCGCGCGCCAGTCGTCCGCGGCGCGCGCGAGCATGTCGCTCAGATCGACGCGCCCGACGATCAGCCTGGGCTCGCCAGACTCGGTTCGCGCGACGAACAGCAGGTCGTTGACCAGCCGCGCCATCGTCTGCGCCTGCTCGACGATTCGCACGAGCGTGGCGCGGCAATCCTCGGCGGTCAGCGCGGCGCCGCGCAGCGTGACCTCGGCCTCGCCGCGGATGATGGTCAGAGGAGTGCGCAATTCATGGCTGATGTCGGCGAGGAATCGCTGGCGGCGTTCGGCCACGTCCTCGAGCCGGGCATTGGCGGCGGCGAGCTCGCTGGTCCGCTCGCGCACGGTGCCCTCGAGCAGGTCACGCGCATCGGCGATGGTTGACGCCTGGCGCTCGATATTCTCGGCCATCCGGTCGAAATCGCGGCCGAGCGCGGCGAACTCGTCCTTGCCCGCCATGTCGATGCGGTGCGAAAGCTCGCCCGCCGCGAGCGCCTGCGTCCCCGCGGTCAGCCGCGAGAGCGGCCGCTGGAGCGAGCGCTGCAGGATCAGCAACGCGACCGCTCCGACGAGTAGCCCGAGCACCGATGCGATGGCGAAGCCGAGCTGGACCGTGTCGTTGATCCGCCGGCTGGCGGCGTCGGCAGCCTCGGCCGTGGCGCGCTCGTCGGCCACTGTGAGCACGATGAGCTCGCGCCAGCGCGTGTCGTTATTGCCCGCGAGAGCCAGCTCGAGCCCTCGGCGAATCTCCTCAAGCCGCTCCAATTCGCGCGTCTCGACCGCACGGCCGGCGGGACCTGCCATGGTCGCCTCGGCGGCGATCGTCCTCCGGGCGAGGGCGAACCGCGCATCTAGCGTGCGGCGCAACCGCGCGGTTTCGACCGGATCGCCCCCCCCCGAACCCGAGGTCTGGACATGGCGAAGCAACCGTTCGCCGCGCTTGGCCAGCAGCAGATGCGCGTCGAGCACCTCATGCGCGGCGTGCGATCGCTCGGCATAATGGATGCTCCGCTGTAGCCCAACCCAAGAAAGCGCCATCGGCGTGACGACCACCGCGACGAGGATAGCCAGCACGGCCATCAGCTTGAAGCGGAAGGATCGCATTTGCATCAATGGTGGACAGTCCGGTCGGGTTGATCGCCCGCCCTAGCAGCGATGCATGGGCCGCGTCGTTGGTTTTCATCGCTTCTTCATGTGAAGCGGCCGGTGCGGCGCGAACCCGGGTGCAGGCGCTGGATTCGCGCCCTTCCCTTTGCCGCGCGCAGGCCTTAAATAGCAGCCCGCACCAACCGCGCAGGAGACACAGCTATACGCTCCCCGATGATCCGCCGCCCCGCGGCCCCGCCGATGAACGGCCCACGCTTCAACGAGTTCATCCAGGCTCCCAAGGTCCGCGTGATCGATGAGAACGGCGAGAATCTGGGCGTCATGCTGACTCCCGAGGCGATCGAGCAGGCCGGTGAGATGGGGCTCGACCTCGTCGAGGTCTCGCCCAACGCCGATCCCCCTGTCGCCAAGTTCCTCGACGTCGGCAAATATAAATACGAGGCGCAGAAAAAGGCCAACCTCGCGCGCAAGACGCAAAAGACGCAGGAGATCAAGGAGATCAAGATGCGTCCGCAGATCGACGACCATGATTACGACGTCAAGATGAAGAAGGTCCGCGCGTTCATCGGCGAGGGCGACAAGGTCAAGGTCACCTTGCGCTTCCGCGGCCGCGAGCTTTCGCGCGGCGAGCTCGGCATGATCCTGCTCCAGCGCGTCCAGGAGGATATGAAGGAGACCGCCAAGGTCGAGGCCTGGCCGCGCATGGAAGGCCGCCAGATGCTGATGGTGCTCGCGCCCAAATGAGCGGACGGTTGCTGACCTGGCTCGCTGTCGCGCTGATCGGCCCGCCGCTCGCCGCGTGCGAGCGCGAGGGCTCGAACGCCGTCGAGGTGGCCGCGAATGAGACCCCGAGCGCCAAGGCGGGTGAGGGTGCCGAACCCGATCCGCACACCGGCCACGAGAGCGCGGGCGTTCCCCCGGCGAGCGAATCGGCCGCCGCCTATGACGCCGCGATGGCGCGGATGCACGACGACATGGGCCGCGCCTCGGACGATCCCGACGAGACCTTCATGCGGATGATGATCCCGCACCACCAGGGCGCGATCGACATGGCCGAGATCGTGCTCGAACACGGCGACGACCCCGAGGCGCGCGCGATGGCCGAGGCCGTGATCGAGGCGCAGCGCCGCGAGATCGGCGAGATGGAGGACTGGCGCGCGCGGCGCGAGGCTACCGCAGCGAACGATCAGCCCTAACCGGCGGGCGGCTCCCAGAGCTCGATCGCGTTGCCCTCGGGGTCGTGGATGCGCGCGAAGCGGCCGACGGCGGGATCGTCCCAATCGGGCTTGGTGACGATCGCGATGTCCGCCTCGCGCAGCTTCGCCAGCAGCCCGTCGAGATCGCTCACGCGCAGGTTGATCATGAACGCCTTGTTGGCGGCGAAATAGTCGCTGTCGGCCTTGAACGGCGCGAACACCATCGGCCCGCCCAGCGTCTGCCAAACCCATTCGTTGGGCTCGGCATCGGGATCGCTGACGCAGCCCGCGCCGACGCCGAGACGGTCGCGATACCAGGCATTGAGCGCGTCGGGGTCCTTCGCGCGAAAGAACAGCCCTCCCATCCCGTCGACCGGCATCGCCCTGCTCCCTGCTGTCCAACTTCCCGCCTTATCGGCTGCGATCGGGACGCCGCGCAACCCCTTCCGGCGGATGTGGCAAACTTGCCGCACTCGCCGCGAAACGCCGCGCGAATCCGCGAAATTCGTGGCGTGCACCCGCGCGGATTCCTATGCGCATGGGCGCATAAGAACAACGAAACCGCATCTCAGGGGAGAGACACGATGAACAAGCCGCTGCTGCTCGCCGGCGCCGCCCTTGCTTCGCTGAGCGCCCCCGCGCTCGCGCAGGACGATCCCGCCACCGCCGCCGACGCCGAGGTCGTCGACAGCAACGTCATCATCGTCACCGCGCAGGGCCGCGAGCAGCGGCTGCTCGACGTGCCGCTCGCGGTCTCGGCGGTGCAGGCCGAGTCGCTCCAGAATTCGGGCGCGAGCGACATCCGCCAGCTCAACCAGCTCGCCCCCTCGCTGCTCGTCTCCTCGACGGGCTCCGAAGCCAACGGCTCGGCGCGCATCCGCGGCATCGGCACGGTCGGCGACAACCCGGGGCTCGAAAGCTCGGTCGCGGTGTTCGTCGACGGCGTCTATCGCTCGCGCTCGGGCATCGGCCTCAACGAGCTTGGCGCGGTCGAGCGCATCGAGGTGCTGCGCGGGCCGCAGGGCACGCTGTTCGGCCGCAACGCCTCGGCCGGTCTGATCAACGTCATCAGCGCGGCCCCCCAGTTCGAGCATGAGGGAACCGCCGAGGCGAGCTACGGCAACTACGATTACTACCGCCTCGGCGCGGGCTTCACCGGCCCGATCGGCGACAGCGGCTTCGCCTATCGGATCGAGGGCGTCTATGTGAACCGCGACGGCTTCTACGAGGACACCATCTCGGGGCAGGACGTCAACGACCGCGACCGCTATTTCATCCGCGGCCAGATGCTCTACGAGGCCTCGCCCGATCTGAGCTTCCGGCTGATCGGCGATTACACGCGGCGCGACGAAAGCTGCTGCGCGGCGGTCTATGCGACCACCGATCTCGAGCCGTCGAACGCCGGGCTGCTGACCACGCAGAACCCCATCATACCCGTGCTGCTCGCCGTCGCGGGCGTCGATTACGCCACCTTCTTCCCCTCGGCCGGCGATCCCTATGACCGCAATATCGCGATAACTCCGGGCCGCTCCTACGGAGGCGAGACCGAGGACTGGGGCGCCTCGTTGCAAGTCGACTGGGATCTCGGCGGCGCGCGGCTGACCGCGATCACCGGCTATCGGCAATATGACAGCTTCCAGGAGTCGGACACCGACTACGGGCTTGTCGACATCCTCTATCGCGAGGGCGACGATTCATTTCGCCGCGAGTTCGCGACATTCAGCCAGGAGATCCGCTTCCAGGGCGAGGCGTTCGGCGGCGTGCTCGACTGGCTGGTCGGCGGCTATTACGCGCACGAGACGCTCGACCTCACCGACAACCTCAAGTTCGGCAGCGAATACGGCCGCTTCGCCGCGTGCCGGCTGATCGGCAGCGGCGGGCTCGCGGTGTTCTTCGACGCGAGCCAGTCGGGCTGCATCAGCCCGACCGGCCGCGCGGTGCTGAGCGGCGTGGTGCCCGGCGTGCCATCGCCGTTTGGCCCCGCCGGCCCGGCGATCGTCGCGGGGCTCGACCGGCTCGACACGGTGCGCAACGTCGGCGACGACAACGCGCTCTACGAGCAGACCAGCGAGAATTTCGCCTTCTTCACGCACAACATCATCAGCCTCACCGACACGATCGATCTTACCCTCGGCGTTCGCTACACCAACGAGAGCAAGGATTTCGCGGCGAGCTTCAACAACACCAACACGATCTGCCCCGCGCAGCAGGCGGCGCTGCTGCCGCTGCTCGCCATCCCGGGGCTTACGCCGGTGGTCGGCGGCCTCATCGGGCTGGCTTGCCAGGGCAACTCGACCGCGGGACTCAACTCGCTCAATCTGTCGGACAGCCGCAGCGAGGACGAGTTCACTGGAACTGCGGTGCTGTCGTGGCGGCCTGGTGACGACTGGCTAGTCTATGCGAGCTTCTCGCGCGGCTACAAGGCGGGCGGCTTCAACCTCGATCGGTCGGCGCTGACCAGCTCGGTGCTGTTCCCGCTATCTAGCCCGTCGTCGGGGCTCGACGTTGGGCGGCTCCAGTTCGACCAGGAGGAGGTCGACGCGTTCGAGATCGGCGTCAAATACGAGTCGCGCGACGTCCAGCTCGCCGCGGCGCTGTTCCACCAGGAATTCTCGAACTTCCAGCTCAACACCTTCAACGGCACGGTCTTCCTCGTCCAGAACATCAACGGCTGCTCGGCCGATCTCGGCACGAGCGACGAGGATCTGTCGGCGGCGACCGGCGCGTGCGCGCCCGAGGATGTCGGGCCGGGGGTGAGCTCGACCGGCGTCGAGGTCGAGGCGAGCGTGGTTCCGGTCGACTATCTGCGGCTCAGCGCGGGGATCACCGTCGCCGACATGAGCTACGCCAACGACCTCGTCGGCACCGACGATGGCGCGCCGCTCGATCCCGCGCTGCGGCTGCTTCCGGGCAACCGGCTGTCGAACGCGCCCGGCCTCGTCGTCACGGGCGCGCTGACCTGGACCCCGCCGATCGGCGACACCGGACTTTCGGGCCTGTTCTACGTCGATACGCGCGTCAACAGCGGCTACAACACGGGCTCGGACCAGTTCCCACAGAAGTTCCAGGACGGCTTCGCGCTGGTCAACGCGCGGATCGGGCTGCGCGGGCGCGACAACGTCTGGGCGGTCGAGGCCTGGGCGCAGAACCTGTTCGACCAGGGCTACACCCAGGTCGCGTTCAACACGCCCTTCCAGGCGGGCCCCGGCGTCGGTGCCCATCCCAATTTCCCGGCGGCCGACTACCCCGGCGGAACGCAGGTCTTCTCGGCCTTCCTCGCCGAGCCGCGGACCTACGGGCTCACGGTGCGCACGCGCTTCTGAGGGGCGCGACCGGACACGAAACGGGCCCGCCCTCCCAAGGGAGGCGCGGGCCCGTTTCGTTGCTCACGGGATGGAACGCGTCCTATTCCGCCGCGATCGCCTCCACCGCCGACTCTCCCCCGATCGCCTCGAGCAGCCGCTTCTGGAGCGCTTTCAGGCGCGGGCCGTTGGTGATCTTCTCGCCGAACAGGTCGGTCAAATAGAAGGTGTCGACCGCGCGCTCGCCATAGGTCGCGATATGCGCCGAGTGGATCGTCACGCGCGACTGGAAGAGCGCGTGGGCGAGCGCGTTGAGCAGCGCGGGCCGGTCGAGCGCGTTGACCTCGATCACCGTGTAGCGGTTCGAGGCCTTGTTATCGATCAACGCGAGCGGCTCGATGCGGAACGCTTCGGCGCGCGTGCGCGGCAGCGGGCGCGCCTCGAGCCGGTCCCTGAGCTTGTGGCGGTTGGCGAGCGCGTCGGCGATCGCGGTCTCGAGCCGTGCGAGCTGCGAAGCTTCCGCAAAGGGGCGGCCGAGCGGATCCTGGACGAGGATATTGTCGACCGCCATGCCGTCGCGGCTGGTGTGGATGCGCGCGTCGACGACGTTGGCGCCGGCGAGATGGATCGCGCCTGCGAGCCGGTAGAACAGCCCCGGATGGTCGGCGGCGTAGATCGTCACCAGCGTTGCGCCGAGCTCGGGCTCGAAACGGCTTCGGATCGATAGCGTCTCGCCCGCCGCGTCGGCGGCGGCGATCTGGCGCGCGTTGGCGGCGAGCACGTCGGCGGGCTCGGCGATCCAATAGGAATCGGGCATGCGGCGGACGTGCGCGGCGATCGCCGTGTCGGGCCAGTCGAGCGCTTCGGCCATGCGGCATTGCGACGCCTCGATCCGCTCGGGGCGGCCCCTCTGCTTGTGGCCGAGCCGGAGCATCTCCTCGGCGGCGTCGAACAGCTCGGAGAGCAGCTGGCGCTTCCAACCGTTCCACACGCCGGGGCCCACCGCGCGGATGTCGACCACGGTGAGCACGAGCAGCAGGTTCAAGCGCTCGGGGCTCTTCACCGCCGCGACGAAATCCTGGATCGTCTTGAAGTCCGAAAGGTCGCGCTTGAACGCGGTCGCCGACATCAGGAGATGGTGGCGCACGAGCCAGGCGACGAGCTGGGTCTCGGCCTTGTCGAGCCCGAGGCGGGGGCACAGTTGCTCGGCGACCTCGCCGCCGAGCTCCGAATGATCGCCGCCGCGCCCCTTGGCGATGTCGTGGAGCAGCACCGCGACGTAGAGCGCGCGGCGCGAGACGAGCCGGTTGATGATCTGGGTCGAGAGTGGATGGTCGTCGCGGAGCTGGCCGCTTTCGATCCTTGCGAGCAACCCGATCGCGCGGATGGTGTGCTCGTCGACGGTGTAGTGATGATACATGTCGAACTGCATTCGGGCGACGACGCGACCGAAATCGGGAACGAAGCGGCCGAACACGCCGGCCTCGTTCATCCAGCGCAGCACCGTCTCGGGATCGCGCGGAGAGGTCAGCACGTCGAGGAACAGCGCGTTGGCGCGCGGATCCTCGCGTACGCCCGCGACAAGCTTCTCGTCGCGCCCGGCAAGGCGCATCGTCTGCGGGTGGATCTCGAGCCCGTGGCGGTCGGCGAGCGCGAACAACTCGAGCAGGCGGACCGGATCCTCGCGGAAGAAGCCGTCGCCCGGCGCCGACAGCCGCCCGCGATCGAGCGTGAAGCCGTTGAGGTTGCTGGGCCGCCGCCGCAGGCTCGGCAGGTTGAAGCGACGGCCGCGGCCGGCGTACTGCTCGTCGAGATGCGCGAGGAACACGCCGGTGACGTCGCCGACCTGCTTCGCGACGAGGAAATAATGCTGCATGAAGCGCTCGACCGACGAGCGGCCGGTGCGACCGGCGTAGCCCATCCGCCGCGCGATCTCGGGCTGGAAATCGAAGGTCAGCCGCTCCTCGGCTCGACCGGCGAGCAGATGGAGATGACAGCGCACCGCCCAGAGAAAGCGGCGCGACTTGCGGAAGGCGCGCAGCTCCTCGGCGGTGAGGAGCCCGTGGTCGACGAGCTCGTCGATGGTCTGGACGCGGTGGATGTATTTGCCGATCCAGAACAGCGCGTGGAGATCGCGCAAGCCCCCCTTGCCCTCCTTGACGTGGGGCTCGACGAGATAGCGGCTGTCGCCCATCCGCGTGTGGCGCGCATTGCGCTCGTCGAGCTTGGCGGCGACGAAGCCTCGCGCGGTCCCCGCGACGACCTCCTTGGCGAAGCGGCGCTGCGCCTCGTCGAACAGCGCCTCGTCGCCCCAGATGTAGCGCGATTCGAGCAGTGCGGTGCGGATGGTGAGGTCGGATTTGGCCATGCGCACGACATCGTCGAGCGAGCGGCTCGACTGGCCGACCTTCAGCCCGAGGTCCCACAGCGTGTAAAGGATCGTTTCAATCACCTGCTCGGCCCAGCCGGTCTGCTTCCACGGCGTCAGGAAGCCGATGTCGACGTCCGAGAAAGGCGCCATCTCGTTGCGCCCGTAGCCGCCGACCGCGACCAGCGCGAGCCGCTCGGCCTCCGAGGGGTTGCTGTTGGGATAGAGCCGCTGGACGGTGAAATCGAAGATCAGCCGAAGCAGCTGGTCGGTCAGGAACGAATAGGATTCGGCGATGAGCTGGCCGTTGGTCGGGGACTCGGCGAGCCGCCGCGCGATCTCGGCGCGTCCCGCCTCATTGGCTTCGCGCAGCACGGCGACCGCCGCCTGGCGCAACGGTCCCGCGTCGTCGGGATCGAGCGTGCGCAACCGGTCGGCGAAAACGCGCCGGTCGATGATCTCGCGGCGGTTGGGGATGCGGTCGGCGGACATGGCCCCGATCTAGGCTGGCCCGTCCCAATAGAGAAGGGCGCGCGTCGCGGCGCGCTATTGACAGGCCGTCGGCCCGCAACCAGCGTGGCTCGCGGGCGCAATAGCGGTGAAGAGTGGACGAGATGCGAGCGAGCCGCGCCCAGGTCGTCCAGTCCGCGCTCGATCTCTTCGCGCAACCCCGATATCTCGAGATCGGCGTCGCGAAAGGCGCGACCTTCCACGAAACCCGCGCCTTCCGGAAAACCGCGGTCGATCCATACTTCAAGTTCGACGTCGGGGACGCGCGGAGCAGCCATCCCGAAGCACGGTATTTCAACCTTCCCAGTGATGCGTTCTTCGCGCAGTGCCCGATAGGGGAGAAGTTCGACGTCATCTATATCGACGGGCTGCACACCTTCGAGCAAACCTTGCGCGATCTGATGAACGCGCTCTCGCACCTCGCCGATCGAAGTGTGATCATCATCGACGACATCTTTCCCAACTCGCTCGCCGCGGCGCAGCGCGCGCGCGCGGATTTCGTGGCGGTGAGGGAGCATCTCGGCCTCGAGAACAAGGCCTGGATGGGCGACGTCTACAAGCTCGTCCTGTTCATCGATTCCTTCCTGCAAAGTTGGACGTTCCGCTGCGTGAGCGACAATCACGGCCAGCTCGTCATGTGGCAGGCGCCGCGCGAGACGGTCGACGAACGGTTCGTGTCCGATATCGGCCTCGCGGGGTACGAGCGCGCAATCATCGAGCGCGCCTCGTTCCGCTTCGCGCCCCTGGAGGCGATCATCGGCGAGCTTCGCGAAGCGCTCGCCGCGCGCCCCGTTTAAGCGCCGTCGCCGTCGGCTAGAAGGCGCTTCAACCGATAGAGCGCCTCGAGCGCGTCGCGCGGACTCAATCCATCGATGTCGAGATCGGCGAGCGCATCGCGCAGCGGATCGCGCGCGGCTTCCTCCTGCTCCATCGCCGCGGCGAACAGCGGCAAATCGTCGAGCCCCGCGGCGAGCCCACCGGTCGCGGCGCGCCCCGCCTCGAGCTTGGCGAGCACCGATTTGGCGCGCGTGACGGTCGCGGGCGGAAGCCCCGCGAGCTTGGCGACGGCGATGCCGTAGCTCCTGTCGGCGGGTCCCTCGGCGAGCTCGTGGAGCAGCACGAGATCGCCCTTCCACTCGCGCGCGCGGACATGGTGGAGCGAAAGCGCGTCGCAGCGCTCGGCGAGCCGCGTCAGCTCATGATAGTGCGTCGCGAACAGGCAGCGGCAGCGGTTGACGTCGTGGACCGCCTCGACCACCGCCCAGGCGATCGCGAGCCCGTCATAAGTCGAGGTGCCGCGGCCGACTTCGTCGAGGATGACGAAGCTTTGGCTGGTCGCTTGGGCGAGGATCGCGGCGGTCTCGACCATCTCGACCATGAAGGTCGATCGCCCGCGCGCGAGATTGTCCGACGCGCCGACACGACTGAACAGCCGATCGACGATGCCGAGCTTCGCGCGCGCGGCGGGGACATAGCTTCCCGCCTGGGCGAGCACCGCGATCAGCGCGTTCTGGCGGAGGAAGGTGGACTTGCCCCCCATGTTGGGGCCGGTGACGAGCCAGAGGCGCTCGTCGTGGCCGAGCGAAAGGTCGTTGGCGACGAAGCGGTCGCCCGCGCGCTCGACCGCCGCCTCGACCACGGGGTGGCGGCCGCCATCGACCTCGAAGCACGGCTGCTCGACGAGGCTCGGGCGCGTCCAGCCGCCGATCGCG
>JACMKH010000359.1 GCA_014380205.1 Sphingomonadaceae bacterium | reverse complement strand
TCGGCTCGCGGCGGCGACCGCCGACGGCGGCCCCGCGATGCTCGTCGGCACCGTGCTGCGCGAGGCGGGGCGGCTCTACAACGTCATGCTGCTGCTCGATGGCGGCAGAATCGCGGGGGTCGCGCGCAAGCACGAGCTGCCCAACTACGGCACCTTCGACGAGAAGCGGCTGTTCGCTTCGGCCAAGCTCCAGCCGCCGCTCGAGTTCCGCGGCGTCCGGATCGGCGTGCCGATATGCGAGGACATCTGGTTTCCCACGGTCTGCTCCTATCTCAAGGGCGCGGGGGCAGAGCTGCTCATCTCGCCCCACGGCAGCCCCTATGAGGTCGACAAGGACGACTGGCGGATCGAGGGCATCGCCCAGGCGCGCGTGCGCGAGACCGGGCTGCCGCTGATCTTCCTCAACCGCGTCGGCGGGCAGGACGAGATCGTCTTCGATGGCGCTTCGTTCGTGCTCAACGGCGACGGCGCGATGGCGCACCAGCTTCCCGACTGGGAGGAGCATGTCGTGCGCACCGAATGGGAGCGCGGCGCGGCGGGCTGGGTCTGCGCCGAGGGGCCGATTCATGCGCTCGATCCCAATCCGGCCGACATCTACCACGCGATGCTCGTCGGGTTGCGCGACTATGTCGACCGTAACGGCTTTCCCGGCGTCGTGCTTGGCCTGTCGGGCGGGATCGACAGCGCGCTCTCGGCGGCGGTCGCGGCCGACGCGCTCGGGGCCGGGCGCGTCTGGTGCGTGATGATGCCCTCGCGCTACACCTCGCAGGCGAGCCTTGACGATGCGGCCGCCTGCGCGAAGCTGCTCGGTTGCAGGCTGGACACCATCCCGATCGAGCCCGCAGTCGAGGCGTTCGACGCGATGCTCGAGAAAAGCTTCGCCGACCGCTCGCCCGACATCGCCGAGGAAAACATCCAGTCGCGCATCCGCGCGGTGACGTTGATGGCGCTGTCGAACAAGTTCGGCCACATGCTGCTCACCACGGGCAACAAGTCCGAGATGGCGGTGGGTTACGCGACGATCTACGGCGACATGGCCGGCGGCTATTCGGTGCTCAAGGACGCCTACAAGTCGACGGTGTTCAAGCTCTCGCGCTACCGCAACGCGAATCGGCCCACGCTCGCGCTCGGCCCGGAAGGCCCGGTGATGCCCGCGCGTGTGATCGACAAGCCGCCCTCGGCCGAGCTGCGCGCCAACCAGAAGGATTCGGATTCGCTCCCGGCCTATGAGGTGCTCGATCCGATCCTCCACGGACTGATCGAGGAGGAGGCGACGGTCGAGACGCTCGTTGGGCGCGGCTTCGATCGCGACACGGTGGTCCGCATCGAGCGGCTGCTCTACGTCGCCGAATACAAGCGCCGCCAGTCGCCGCCGGGGGTCAAGCTCGGCAAGCGCAACTTCGGCCGCGACCGCCGCTACCCGATCACCAACGCCTTCCGCACGGTGTGAGGTGACCGTCGTCACGCGCTTCGCGCCGAGCCCGACGGGGCGGCTGCATGTCGGCAATGTGCGGACGGCGATCCACAACTGGCTGTGGGCGAGAAAGCTGGGCGGGCGGTTTATCCTCAGGCTCGACGACACCGACGCCGAGCGGTCGCGCGAGGATCATGTCGAGGCGATCCGCACCGATCTCGGCTGGCTCGGGATCGAGGCCGATGAGGAACACCGCCAGTCGGCGCGGTTCGCGCGCTATGACGAGGCGTTCGAGGAGCTGCGCGCGGCGGGGCGCGTCTATCCCGCCTGGGAGACGGCGCGGGAGCTCGAGCTCAAGCGCAAGATCGCGCTCGGGCGCGGACTGCCGCCGGTCTACGATCGCGCGGCGCTGAGGCTCGGCGAGGCCGTGATCGCTGCATTCGAGGCCGAGGGGCGCAAGCCGCACTGGCGATTCAAGCTCGATCACGGCGCGCTGATAAAATGGACGGACCTCGTCCGCGGCCCACAGCATCTCGATCCCGCGCTGATGAGCGATCCCGTGGTCCGGCGCAAGGACGGGAGCTGGCTGTATATGCTGCCGAGCGTCATCGACGACATCGATTTTTTTGTAACGCATGTCGTGCGCGGCGAGGATCATGTCACCAACACCGGGCTCCAGCTCCAGATGTTCGCCGCGCTGGGGGCCGAGCCCCCCGCCTTCGCGCACGAGGCGCTGCTGGTCGGCGTCGAAGGCAAGCTTTCCAAGCGGCTCGGTGCGCTCGGCATGGACCATTTCCGCGCGGCGGGGATAGAGCCGATCGCGCTCGTCGCGCTGCTCGCGCGGATCGGCACGAGCGACCCCGTCGAACCCGTGACATCGCCCGCGCCGCTCATCGAGCGCTTCGATTTCGCGCATTTCGGACGCGCGCCCGCGCGTTTCGACGAGCGCGAGCTCGCGCAGCTCAATGCGCGGATCGTCCACCAACTCGATTTCGCGACGGTGCGGGAGCGGCTGCCGGACGGAATGGACGAAGCCGCGTGGCGCGCGATCCGCCCCAACCTCTCGACGCTCGCCGAAGCGGTCGACTGGTGGCGCGTCGTCGAGGGACCGATCGATTCGCCCGCTCCCGGCGACGACGACCCCTATCTCGATCGCGCCGCCGCGCTCGCCGAGGCGGTCGATTGGTCGGCGGACCCCTGGCATGGGCTCACCGGCGCGCTCGCCGCCGCGACCGGCCGCAAGGGCAAGCTGCTG
>JACMKH010000358.1 GCA_014380205.1 Sphingomonadaceae bacterium | reverse complement strand
GATCCAACCCAGTGGGCCCATGCCTTCCTCCTTATATTAAAGAAAAAGTACCGCTTTGCCGAAGGCTAAGACGCCAACGCGGCGCGACCTATGCCGCGCCGCTACCTGATAGACGCCGAGGAATGGATCGAGGTGCTTCTGCTCCACGCGCGCGCCGCCGCGAGCGACCGCCAGTATCAGCTCGCCTATGACATCGCGAGCAAGGTCGACGACGCCTTTGCGCAGGGCACTGACGTCAGCCTCCAGCCGCTCGGGCTGCGCGACGACTACACCAGCCTCGTCTGGCTCGCGGGCACCACCGCGCTCTGGCACCAAGGCCGCCCCGCCCAGGCGATCGGCATGTTCGAGCGCTACGCCAACGCCGCGCGCACGCCGCAGACGCGCTCGAAGGGCTTCTACTGGGCGGGCCGCGCCGCCGAGGCCGCCGGCCAGCGCGACGCCGCCAACCGCTATTACGAGCAGGCGCGCTCCTATTACGATTATTTCTACGGCCAGCTCGCGACCGAGCGGCTCGGCCTTCCGCTCACCCTGCCCTCGGCCTCGGCGATGCCCGCCACCGCCTCGGCGCAGGCCGAGTTCAACCAGCGCGAGCTGGTCCGCGCGGTGCGCATGCTCGGCGAACTCGGCGCGTGGCAGGACCAGTCGGCATTCCTCCGCGCGCTCGCCGAAAGCGCCGAGAGCGAGACCGATCATCGCCTCGCGGGGATGATGGCGCTCCAGATCGGCCGCCCCGACTTGGGCGTGATGGTCCACCGCAACGCGCGCGTCCACCGCTTCGACGGCTTCGAATACGGCTATCCGATCGTCCCCCTGCCCTCCTCGGCAGGCCGCGACTTCGCGATCGCGCACGCGATCATGCGCCAGGAAAGCCAGTTCGACCGCCGCGCGGTCAGCCATGCCGGCGCGAGCGGGCTGATGCAGCTGATGCCGGGAACCGCCGCCGAGGTCTCGCGCCGCAACGGCCTGAGCTACAACCAGTCCGCGCTGACCACCGACACCAATTATAATATCACCCTCGGCACGAGCTATTATCGCAGCGTCTACGATCAATGGGGCAACCACGTCCTCGCGCTCGCGTCGTACAACGCGGGCCCGGGCCGCGCGCGCCAGTGGATCGCCGCCAACGGCGACCCGCGCTCGCCCGGCGTCGACGTCCTCCGCTGGATCGAGGAAATCCCGATCTACGAGACCAAGAACTACGTCCAGCGCGTGCTCGAGAACGCCGTGATGTACGACCTCCTCCACCCCGACCGCTCTAACATGCGCGGCGTGCAGAACCGGCTGTCGCGCTATCTGGGGAAGAACACGCCGGGATGAGCGATAGCCGCCGAGCTCCGAAGCGATGACCGAACCCAACTACATCACTCCCGCCGGCTTCGCCGCGCTCCGCGCCGAATACGAGCGCCTCTTCGCCACCGAGCGCCCCGCGCTCGTCGAGACCATCGCCTGGGCCGCGGGCAACGGCGACCGCTCCGAGAACGGCGATTACATCTACGGCCGCAAGAAGCTCCGCGAGATCGACCGGCGCCTGTCGCATCTCTCGCGGCGGATGAAGGCGGCCAAGGTGCTCGATCCCGCCACGCAGGAGGATCGCGCCAGCGTCCGCTTCGGCGCGACCCTCACGCTCGCCGACGAGGATGACGAGCGTCTCGTGGTGACGCTTGTCGGCGAGGATGAGGCCGACGCGGGCGCGGGCCGGATCAGTTGGCGCTCGCCGCTCGCGCTTGCGCTCAGGGGCGCGCGCGTTGGCGAAGTGCGCACGGTGCGATTGCCCTTGGGCGCGAAGGAGTGGGAGGTTCTCTCGGTCGGCTATCCGGATTGACGCGCCGTCACAGCTCACGCCCGGCCAGCTTCGCCACCTCCGGATCAACCTCTGGAAAGCCGTCGGGCACATGCTTTTCGAGCTCGTCGGCGACATAGCTCAGCGCTGCGATTCGCGCGGCCTTCTTGTCGTTGCCGTCGATCGCCTTCCACGGCGCCCAGCGCGTGTCGGTGAGCCGGAACATCTCGGCCATCGACTCGAGATAGTCGGCGCGCCGGGCGCGATTGCGGAAATCGTCCGGCCCGAGCTTCCAGCGCTTCCACGGCTCCTCGAGCCGGTCGCGGAAGCGTTCGTCCTGCTCTTGCTGGGTGGTGTGGACGAACAGCTTGATGACCGGCGTGCCGTCGTCCTTCTGCTGCGCCTCGAACTCGTTGATCTCGTCGAAGCCGCGCCGCCATTCGGCCTCGCTCGCGAAGCCCTCGACGCGCTCGACGAGCACGCGGCCGTACCATGAGCGGTCGAAGATGTTGATCTCGCCCCTGCCCGGCAGCTTCGCCCAGAAACGCCAGAGGAAATGGCGCGCCTTCTCCTCGGCGGTCGGCGCGCCGATCGGCCAGACCTGATACCAGCGCGGATCCCATTCGGCGGCCATCCGCTTGATGATCCCGCCCTTCCCCGCCGCGTCCCACCCCTCGAGCACGATCACGGCCCGGCGGCGGTGCGCGATATAGCCGGCCTGGAGCCGCGCGAGCCGCTGCTGGAGGTCTTCAAGCGCGTCGGAATAGTCGCCGTCGAACGGCGCGCCGGACTCGTATTCGGAAAGGTTGATGGTCATGCGCTCGGTCGACTCCGCGACAGGACGATTAGCTCTGATCCACTACCCGGATGTTAAGCTCACGCAGCTGCTGAGGCCGCACCTCCGCCGGAGCCCCCATCATCAGGTCCTCCGCCTTCTGGTTCATCGGGAAGAGGATCACCTCGCGGATGTTGGGCTCGTCGGCGAGCAGCATGACAATGCGGTCGATTCCCGGCGCCGAGCCGCCGTGGGGCGGCGCGCCATATTTGAAGGCGTTGATCATCCCCGCGAAATTCATGTCGACCTCGTCGCGGCTGTAGCCCGCGATCTCGAACGCCTTGTACATGATTTCGGGCCGGTGGTTGCGGATCGCGCCTGAGGAGAGCTCGACGCCGTTGCAGACGATGTCATACTGCCAGGCGAGGATGTCGAGCGGGTCCTGGCTCTCGAGCGCCGCGAGCTCGCCCTGCGGCATCGAGAAGGGGTTGTGCGAGAAGTCGATGTTCTTCGCTTCCTCGTCATATTCGTACATCGGGAAATCGACAATCCAGCAGAATTTGAACGCCTTGGTATCGATCAACCCGAGTTCTTCGCCCAGCTTGGTCCGCGCGAGCCCAGAGAGCCGCGTGGCGTCGGCCTCCTTGCCCGCGGCGAAGAACACGCTGTCGTTCGCGCCTATCCCGAGCTCGGCGAGCAGCTTCGCGGTCGCCTCCTCGCCATGGTTGTTGGCGACGGGGCCGGAGGGCGCGCCGTCCTTGCGGTTGATATAGCCGAGCCCCGCGAAGCCCTCGCCGCGCGCCCATTCGTTGATCGAATCGAACCAGCGCCGGCCGCGGTCGCCCGTCCCCGGCGCGGGAATCGCGCGCACCACGCCGCCCGAGTCGACGATGTTGGCGAACAGCCCAAAGCCCGAGCCCTCGAAATGCGATGACACATCCGCGATCTCGAGCGGGTTCCTGAGGTCGGGCTTGTCGCTGCCGTAGCGCAGCATCGCCTCGCGAAACGGAATGCGCGGGAAGGCGGGATCGACGCTTCGCGCGCCCGCGAACTCCTCGAACACGCCGCGAAGAACGGGCTCTATCGCGTTGAAAACATCGTCCTGCGTGACGAAGCTCATCTCGAAATCGAGCTGGTAGAACTCGCCCGGCGAACGGTCGGCGCGCGCGTCCTCGTCGCGGAAGCAGGGCGCGATCTGGAAATAGCGGTCGAACCCCGCGACCATGATCAGCTGCTTGAACATCTGCGGCGCCTGGGGGAGCGCGTAGAATTTGCCGGGGTGAACGCGGCTGGGAACGAGATAGTCGCGCGCGCCCTCGGGGCTCGAAGCGGTCAGGATCGGCGTCTGGAATTCGGTGAAGCCCTGCTCGATCATCCGCCGTCGGATCGACGAGATCACGTTCGAACGCAGCACGATATTGGCGTGAAGCCGCTCGCGCCTGAGGTCGAGATAGCGGTAGCGCAAGCGAATATCCTCGGGATAATCGGCCTCGCCTGCCACCGGCATCGGCAGCTCCTGCGCCTGTGACTGAATCTCGGCCGCCTCGGCGCGAATCTCTACCGCGCCCGTCGGCAGCGTTTCGTTGACCGCCTCGTCGGCGCGCGCGACCACCTTCCCCGTCACCGTCACCACCGATTCGGGCCTGAGCGATTCGATCACCGCGAACGCCGGCCCGTCGACCTCGGTGACGATCTGCGTGATCCCGTAATGGTCGCGCAGATCCAGAAACACGAGATCGCCGTGATCGCGCTTGCGATGCACCCACCCCGAGACGCGCGCGGTCTCGCCGACTTGCTCGCGGCGGAGCTCGTTGCAATTATGGGTCCGATAGGCGTGCATGGGGGTTCCGAAGGGCTCGGGGACGCAGGGAAGCGGCCCCCTTAAGCACTCGACGGTGGATAGTCATCCCCAAGTTGATTGCCCTCCCCCGCCCCGCGCCTATAACCGCGCGATGCACATCCACCCGCTGATCGCGGACAGCGCCTCGCTCGCCGAAATCTGCGCGCGGCTCGCCCAGGGCGAGTTTGTCGCGGTCGACACCGAGTTCATGCGCGAGAACACCTATTGGCCCGATCTCTGCCTGATCCAGATCGGCGACGCCGGGGAGGCCGCGGCGGTCGATCCCAAGGCCCCGGGGATGGACCTGACCCCGCTGCTCGACCTGCTCGCCGACAATGAGGAGGTGCTGAAAGTCTTCCACGCGGGCGGGCAGGATGTCGAGATCGTCTACAATTTGACCGGCAAGACCCCCCATCCGATCTTCGACACGCAGATCGCCGCGATGGCGCTCGGGATGGGCGAGCAGGTCGGCTATTCGAACCTCGTCGAGACTATGCTCGGCCACCAGCTCGATAAGGGCGCGCGCTTCACCGACTGGGGCCGGCGCCCGCTCGACAAGCGCCAGATCGATTACGCGATCGGCGACGTCGTCCACCTCGCCGAGATCTTTCCCAAGCTGCTCAAGCGGCTGATCAAGACCGATCGCGGCGCGTGGATCGACGAGGAAATGGAACGGCTCGCCGATCCAGCAAACTACGCCAACGAGCCCGACGAGGCATGGAAGCGCATCCGCGTATCGAGCCGCAAGCCCGAGGTGCTGGGGCGCTTGAAGGCGCTCGCCGCGTGGCGCGAGCGCGAGGCGCAGTCCAAGGACCTGCCGCGCGGCCGCCTCGTCCGCGACGAGACGCTCGCCGACATCGCCGCGCATCCGCCGAAGGACCAGGCGGAGATCG
>JACMKH010000357.1 GCA_014380205.1 Sphingomonadaceae bacterium | reverse complement strand
TATGAAGGCCCACGCGCCTTCCAGGCCGATCTGCGCACGATTGCGCGCGCGCTCGCCGCGCGAGGCGGCGAGACGCTGGCGTCGAGCGGGCTGCTCGGGCGGACGATCCGCGCGGTGCGGACCTTCGGCTTCCATCTCGCGACGCTCGACCTGCGCCAGAACAGCGGCGTTCACGAGCGCGTCGTGGCCGAGTTGCTCAAGGTCGCGGGAGTCGAGCCGGTCTATGTCGCGCTCGACGAGGCGGCGCGGATCGCGCTGTTGCGCCGCGAGCTCGCCTCGCCGCGTGCGCTGGTCTCGCCCTGGGGCAAATATTCGGACGAGACCCGCTCCGAGCTCGCGATCGTCGAGGCGGCGGCGGCGGCGCACGGACGCTACGGGCGCGAATCGATCACGACCTATGTTATCTCGATGGCCGAGGGCGTTTCGGATCTGCTCGAAGCGCATATCCTGCTCAAGGAGGCGGGGCTCTATCGCCCCGGCGACCCGCCGCATGCGCCGGTGATGGCGACGCCGCTGTTCGAGACGATCGGCGACCTCGAGCGCGCGCCCGCGATCATGCGCGCCTATTTCGCGCTGCCCGAAATCGGCGCGATGGTCCGCGCGCGCGGGCACCAGGAAGTGATGATCGGCTATTCGGACTCGAACAAGGACGGCGGCTATCTGACCTCGAGCTGGATGCTGAGCCGCGCGAGCGAGGCGCTGGCGCCGGTGTTCGAGGAGGCGGGCGCGGCGATGCAGCTGTTCCACGGGCGCGGCGGATCGGTCGGACGAGGCGGCGGCTCGTCGTTCGAGGCGATCCGCGGCCAGCCCGCGGGGACGGTCAACGGCCGGATCAGGATCACCGAGCAGGGCGAGGTGATCGCTGCCAAATACGGGACACCCGAGGCCGCGCGCGCCAATCTGGAAGCGATAGCGGCGGCGACCGTGCTCGCGACGATGGAGCCCGCGCGGCTCCCCGAGCGCGATCGGCGGCGCTTCACCATGGCGATGGACAGTCTGTCCGAGGACGCATTCCGCGCCTATCGCGCGCTGGTCTATGAGACCCGGGGGTTCGCGGCCTTCTTCCGCCAAGCGACGCCGATCGCCGAGATCGCGAGCCTCAAGATCGGATCGCGCCCGGCAAGCCGCAAGCCATCGGACGCGATCGAGGATCTGCGCGCGATTCCCTGGGTGTTCAGCTGGGCGCAGGCGCGCATCATGCTGCCGGGCTGGTATGGCGTCGGCGACGCGCTCGCCGCGTTCGACGATAAGGGACTGTTGCGCGAGATGGCCGCGGCGTGGCCGTTCCTGCGAACCACGCTTGGCAATATGGAGATGGTGCTGGCCAAGTCGGACCTCGGCATCGGCGCGCTCTATGCGCGGTTGGCCGAGGATGGCGACGCGATCTTCGCGCGCATCGACGATGGGTGGAAGCGCACGCACGACGCATTGCGCGAGATGACCGGCCAGTCGCGATTGCTCGAGAACAACCCGGCGCTCGACACGTCGATCCGGCTGCGGCTGCCCTATATCGAGCCGCTCAACCTGCTCCAGATCGAGCTGCTCAAGCGCCATCGCGCGGGCGAGGCCGACGCGCGCATCGCCGAGGGGATCCAGCTTTCGATCAACGCGATCGCGACCGCGCTTCGCAACAGCGGTTAGGCGAGGGCTTCGCGTTTCACTCTTCTGGCAAGGCAATAAAGATGCTCAGCCCCTCGGATTGGTCGGCGGGAGGCGCGCCGGCCTCGATGCGGTCGGCGTCGGCGCGCGCGCGATCGAGGATCGCGGGGGGAACCCCGGGCTCGTGGAAGACGCGATCGGCGCGGCCGAGCAGGATCGCTTCGCCGATGGTGAGGTCGTGCGGATCGAGGGTGCGCAGCCCGATCGTCGCGAGCGTGC
>JACMKH010000356.1 GCA_014380205.1 Sphingomonadaceae bacterium | reverse complement strand
GCGATCGCGGCGGCGGCGACGACGGGCAACCGCGAGGGCGCGGCCTCGCGCGGCGTCGATGTCGGCGCCGAGATCGAGCCTCCGCGCGAGGAAGCGCTGGCCTAAACCGTCGCCCCGGCGGAAGCCGGGACCCAGGGCCCCTAGCACTGTGTTTGCCGCCCTGGATTCCGGCTTTCGCCCGGAATGACGACATTCAATTCACATCTAAGAGGAACACAAAAATGGCGGATTTCTCGGCGCACGACGTCAAGGAGCTGCGCGAGCGTACCGGCGCGGGCATGATGGATTCTAAAAAGGCGCTGGTCGAGACGGGCGGCGACATGGAGGCTGCGGTCGACTGGCTGCGCACCAAGGGTCTCGCCGCCGCCGCCAAGAAGTCGAGCCGCACCGCGGCTGAGGGTCTCGTCGGCGTCGCGGTCGAGGGGACGCGGGGCGCGGTCGTCGAGGTCAATTCGGAGACCGATTTCGTCGCGAAGAACGAGAGGTTCCAGGAGTTCGTCCGCAATGTCACCGCGATCGCGCTGGCCGGCGAGGGCGACATCGAGGCGCTCGGGCAGGCGAGCTATCCAGGCGGCGGCAGCGTCGGCGACAAGCTCACCGAGAACATCGCCACGATCGGCGAGAACCAGTCGCTGCGCCGCGTCGCCCGGCTCGACGTCGATCACGGCATTGTCGTTCCTTATGTCCACAACGCGGCAGCGTCCGGCCTCGGCAAGATCGGCGTGCTCGTCGCGCTCGAGAGCGAGGCGCCCGCCGACAAGCTCGAGCAGCTCGGCAAGCAGCTCGCGATGCACGTCGCCGCCGCCGCCCCACTCGCGCTGACCGGCGACGGGCTCGACCCCGCGACGGTCGAGCGCGAGCGCGCGATCGCGCGCGAGAAGGCCGCCGAATCGGGCAAGCCCGCCGAGATCGTCGAGAAGATGGTCGAGGGCGCGCTCGCCAAATACCGCAAGGACAATGCGCTGCTCAGCCAGCTCTTCGTGATCGACAACAAGACCAAGTGCGAGGATGTCGTCGCGCAGGCGGCCAAGGCCGCGGGCGCGCCGATCGCGCTCAAGGGCTATGTCCGCTTTCAGCTCGGCGAGGGCATCGAGAAAAAGGCAAACGATTTCGTTGCCGAGGTTGCCGCAGCGGTCAAACCGCAGGAAGAACCGGTGGAATAGGCACTCCCCTCCCTAAAAGGGAGGGGCTGGGGGTGGGTGCGAGCCGCAAGCGAGCTCGGCGCGTAGCGCCGAACGGCGCCAGTTGGGGCGTCGAGCCCCGCCCGCCGCTGACCCACCCCTAACCCCTCCCTTGCAGGGAGGGGAATTGCGAACCTTGGCAGCGGCGCGCGCCCTCTCTAAGGTGTGCGCCGTTCGCTTTTTAGCCCGCTTCGAAAGTCCCCAGACGCGATGTCGCGCCCCCAATTCAATCGCATATTGCTCAAGCTCTCGGGCGAAGCGCTGATGGGCGACGGCCAGTTCGGGATCGATCCCGATACGGCAAACCGACTCGCCGAGGAGGTCGCGGGGGCTCGCGCGAACGGTCTCGAGATCTGCGTCGTGGTCGGCGGGGGCAACATCTTCCGCGGGCTCGCCGCCTCCGCCAAGGGCTTCGACCGCACCAGCGCGGACTACATGGGCATGCTCGCGACCGTGATGAACGCGCTCGCGATGCAGAACGCGCTCGAGCATATCGGCATCGACACGCGCGTCCAGTCGGCCATACCGATGGATACGGTGTGCGAGCCCTATATCCGCCGCCGCGCGATGCGCCACATGGAGAAGGGCCGCATCGTCATCTTCGCGGGCGGCACGGGCAACCCCTATTTCACCACCGACACCGCCGCCGCGCTGCGCGCCGCCGAGATGGGTTGCGACGCGCTTTTCAAGGGGACCAGCGTCGACGGCGTCTACGACGCCGATCCCAAGCTCGTCGCGACCGCCGAGCGCTACGAAAGCCTCGGCTATGACCGCGTGCTTTCGGACAATCTCAAGGTGATGGACGCGAGCGCGGTGGCCTTGTGCCGCGACAATGATATTCCGATCGTCGTGTTCAACATCCGCGAGCAGGGCAATCTCGCGAGCGTCCTCGCGGGGACGGGGACCGCGACGATCGTCACCAGCCAGGAGAAGGTTGATGCCGAAGTTTGACAAAGCTGACCTCCAGCGCCGGATGCATGGCGCGGTCGAGGCGCTGCGGCACGATCTCGGCGGGCTCCGCACGGGGCGCGCCTCGGCCTCGCTGCTCGATCCGATCACGGTCGAGGTCTATGGCGCCAACATGTCGATCAACCAGGTCGGCACGGTCAGCGCGCCCGAGCCGCGCACGCTCACGGTGCAGGTGTGGGACAAATCCAACGTGGGGGCGGTCGAGCGCGCGATCCGCAACTCGGGCATCGGCATCAACCCGCTGATCGACGGCCAGACGATCCGCCTGCCGATCCCCGATCTGACCCAGGAGCGGCGCAAGGAACTCGCCAAGCTCGCGCACCAATATGCCGAAAAGGCGCGCATCGCCGCGCGCAACGTCCGCCGCGACGGGATGGACACGATCAAGGCCGACGAGGCCAAGAAGGAGATCGGCGAGGACGAGAAGAAGCGGCTCGAGCACGAGGTGCAGAAGCTCACCGACGAGACCGTCGCCGAGATCGATACGGCGATGACCGATAAGGAAAAGGAAATCCTCGAGCTGTGAGCTCCCGGCCGGCCAGGCCGGCTGCCCTGCCCGACGCGGCGATCGGCGCGGGCGGGGCGGCAATCCCGCGCCATGTCGCGATCATCATGGACGGCAACGGCCGCT
>JACMKH010000355.1 GCA_014380205.1 Sphingomonadaceae bacterium | reverse complement strand
GTGGGAGCTGCCTACCGACGACGTGCGGCTCGCCGAGATCGCGGCGGCGCTCGGCGCGGATGTCCCCGCCTGCCTCGCCTCGCGGACCACGATAGGCCTCGCGCGCGGTGACAGGCTCGAACCGATTCGGGACCACGGCCTCGGGGGAACCCCCGTCCTGCTCGTCAACCCCCGCGTATCGCTCGCCACGTCTTCGGTGTTCGCGGGGTGGGACGGCGAGGATCGCGGTGCGCTCGGCGCCGGCGACGCGCTGGCGATCGCGCGCGCCGGCCGCAACGATCTCGCAGCGCCCGCCAAGGCGCTGCTCCCCGTCATTGGCGATGTCCTCAACCTGCTCGCCGATCAGCCCGATGTCCTGCTGGCGCGGATGTCGGGCTCGGGCGCGACCTGCTTCGCGCTGTTCGACAGCTTAGCGGCGCGCGATGCGGCCGATGCTATGGTCGATGCGATGCATCCGCGCTGCTGGCGTTTCGCGACCGTTCTGCGCTGACCTAAGCGCCGGGAACTCCCAAGGTTCGCGCCGAAGCGTTGATGCGCTGGAGCTGCCCCGAATTGCCCGCGAACGCCTGGCGCGCGCGCCGCCATGCCTGGCTGGCCTGCGCCGTCTGGCCGAGCTGCATGCGCGAGCGCATCAGCATGATCCAGCCGTCGGCGTCGTTGCGATTGCGGCGCAGCCGCTGGTCGAGACCCTCGACCATGTCCTCGATCATCATCTCCTGCTGGCCGGGCGGGAGGTTGCGCGCGGCGGCCATTTGCTCGCGCGTCGGTCCCGGGATTCCCCGCGTTGCGGCGGCGGGTGCGTCGTCCGCGTCCGTCCGGCCGGGCGGCGGCACCCGATCCGACACGTCGATCCCGGTCTGGTGCGAGACCTCGGCGATCAGGCGG
This sequence comes from Sphingomonadaceae bacterium, assembly GCA_014380205.1. Taxonomy (GTDB): domain Bacteria; phylum Pseudomonadota; class Alphaproteobacteria; order Sphingomonadales; family Sphingomonadaceae; genus Parasphingopyxis. The sequence continues at coordinate 15,234 of JACMKH010000355.1, read as the reverse complement.
CGCAGGTCGGCCTCCCACGGCGCGCCGGGCGGCGTGTCCTCGAGCAGCGCGATCCAGTCTTCGAGCGCGCCTTCGCGGTCGCCGCCCATGTCCTTTTCGACGGCGAGAAAATAGCGCGCGCGCGGATCGGCGGAGTCGAGCCGGATCGCCTCACGGAACGCGGCGGCGGCGTCGCGCGGAAAGCCTTCCTCCGAAGAGGCGAGCACGAGCGCCTCGCCGCGCGCCGAGCGATGGCGCGCGAGCGTCGGGTTGAGCGCGGCCGCGCGGCGGTAAGCCTCGGCCGCCTCGTCGAAGCGCCCGGTCTGATAATAGGAGAGGCCGAGCAGCGCCCAGCCCTCCTCATCCTCGGGATCGTCGCGCAGCCGCGCCTCGAGCTGGGGGATCAGCTCGGCGAAATCGCCGCCCTCGGCCGCCGCCATAGCCTGGGGCGCTCCTTCGGGCGCGCCGCTCGCCGTCACCTCCGGATCGTCGCCGCGCGCAACGCTATAGCCGATCGCGAACAGCGCAATCGCCGCCGCTCCGGCGAGCGCGAGGCGGCTCGGTGCGATGCGTTGAGATTCGCTCATCTTGCTCCCGGGTTTCGCAATTCGCGTTTGCGTCTAGCCCCTCGACGCGCGCATGGTAAGGTGGCGAAAGGGCGTCGGCGGTCAGGAGGGGCGTGTCGTGTCTGAGACTTACCGCATAGCGATCGTCGGATCGGGCCCCGCCGGGCTCAGCGCGGCGTCGCGCGCGGCGCAGCTGGGGCTCGCGCATGTCCTGCTCGAAAAGGCCGATCACCTCTCGGACACGATCTACAAATACCAGAAGGGCAAGCACGTCATGGCGACGCCGAGCCAGCTCGTGCTGCGCTCGGACCTCGATTTCGCGGCGGGCAAGCGCGAGAAGGTGCTCGGGACCTGGGACGAGCAGACCGGGGGAAACAAGGTCAACGTCCGGCTCAACTCGGAGGTGGTCTCGATCGAGGGCGAGCAAGGGGCGTTCCGCATCGCGCTCAAGGACGGCGCGACCATCGAGACCGAGACGATCGTGCTCGCGATCGGGACGCAGGGCAATCCCAATCTCGTGCGCTGCCCGGTGGGCGAGGGCGCGGTCGTGCAATACACGCTCGACGACCCGCAGGAATATGTCGACGAGCATATCACCGTGATCGGGGCGGGGGACGCGGGGATCGAGAATGCGCTGGGGCTCGCTGCGGATCCCGAGCAGCGCAATATGGTCACGATCATCAACCGCTCGGCCGATTTCGCGACCGCTAAGGCCGCCAACGTCCAGGCGCTGACCGCCGCGCAGGACGCGGGGCGGATGATCATCCTGACCGAGACCACCGCCTCGGCGATCGAGGCCGGGGAGATCGTGTTCGACACGCGCGACGGCGAGGCGCGGGCGCGCTGCGACCGCGTCATCGCGCGGATGGGCTCGGCCCCGCCGCGCGCCTTCGTCGAGGCGTGCGGGGTCGAGTTCTCGGGTCCAGACCGGACCGCCTTCCCCAGGCTCTCACCGACCTTCGAGAGCAGCAAGCCCGGCATCTATGTGATCGGCGCGCTGGCGGGCTATCCGCTGATCAAGCATTGCATGAACCAGGGCCATGACGTGGTCGAGTTCATCAAGGGCAACACCGCGCTGAAGCCCGCCGACGAGCCGATCCTCGAGGGCAAGTTCAAGGGCCTGCCCGGCCGGCTCAGCGTCGCCGAATGGCTCGAGGCGCTGCGCTCGAGCGTCACCATCCTCGAACCGATGACGCCCCTGCAGATGCGCGAGTTCATGCTCGACAGCGAGGCGCATTTCTATCGCGCGGGCGCGACGATCTTCGATCGCAACGAGCCCGGCGATTCACTGTTCGCGATCGCGCGGGGCTCGGTGCTCGTCCAGGTCGATCCCGACGATCCCGCGAAGACCGTGCCGATCGAAACGGGGTCGATCTTCGGCGAGGTCGGGCTGATCTCGGGCCGGCGGCGCGGCGCAACCGTGATCGCGTGCGAGGACGCGATCTGCGTCGAAATTCCGCGCATGGCCGCGCTCAAGCTCCAGAGCCAGGTGCCGCCCGCCAAGGCCGAGATCACGCGCATCTCGATCGAGCGCCAGCTGCTCCAGATGTTCGGGTCGGGGCTCTCCCGCGAGGATGTCGCGCCGATCGTCGAGACGGCCGAGATCGTTCCGGTCAAGGCGGGCGACACGATCATCGAGGAAGGCCAGGAAGGCTACGACATCTTCGTCATCCGCGTCGGCTCGATGGTCGTCGAGAAGACGATCGGGCGAAAGCCGGTCTTCCTCTCGTACCTGCCCGCCGGGACCTATGTCGGCGAAATGGCGGTGCTCGAGGGTGGCCGGCGCACCGCGACCGTGCGCGCGGCGGTCAAGTCCGAGGTGATCAGGATCGACGGCGCGGCGTTCAAGGCGCTGCTCGAGAAGAACCCCGCGCTGCTCGCCCGCGCGCACCGCGAGATGGAGACGCGGCAGGACCTCAACGACTATGTCGAGGCGAAGAAGGACAGCTTTTCGGGCGCGGTCGACATGTATTCGTCGATCGCATCCTTCCTCGTCGAGGGCGGGATCGGCGAGGCGACCGACGTGCTGCTGATCGACGAGAATCTGTGCGTTGGCTGCGACAATTGCGAAAAAGCCTGCGCCGACAGCCACGACGGCCTTTCGCGGCTCGACCGCGAGGCGGGGCGCACCTACGCGCACCTCCACGTCCCCACTTCATGCCGCCATTGCGAACACCCGCACTGCATGGCCGATTGCCCCCCTAACGCGATCCACCGCGGCGTCGACGGCGAGGTGTTCATCGACGAGACCTGCATCGGCTGCGGCAACTGTCAGCGCAACTGCCCCTATGGCGTGATCCGGATGGAGAAGAAGCCGCCGAGGAAGCCGCCGCTGCTGAGCTGGCTGCTGTTCGGCTTCGGACCGGGTCCCGGCGAGCCGAGCCACGACTGGATCGACAAGCGAGTCTCGCCCGACACGCCCAAGGTCGCGGTCAAGTGCGATATGTGCGCGGGGATCGAGGGCGGGCCCGCGTGCGTGCGCGCCTGCCCGACGGGCGCGGCGATCCGCGTCGCGCCCGAGCAGTTCCTTTCGGTCGCGCGGCTCGAGGAGGGGACGATCTGAGACATGGCGACGCGGGGGGCGGAGGGGGCGGAAAGCTACGATAGCGCGAGCCAGCGCCACGCCGCGCGCCACGAGAGCTTCCTGCGCTACCGCGGCCTGTTCTGGGCCAAGCTCGCGAGCGTCGTCGCGCTGCTTGCGGTCGTCTCCTACCTGCTCGTCGATGTCGAGCCGCGCCATAATGGGGGGAGCTGGTACGGCTATGCGCTGGGGACGATCGGCGCGCTGCTCATCCTCTGGCTGACGCTGCTCGGCGTGCGCAAGCGCGCGATGACGCCGGGGCGCTGGTCACTGAAGGCATGGACTTCGGCGCATGTCTATCTCGGCATATCGCTGATCTTCATCGCGACCTTGCACACCGGCTTCCAGCTCGGCTGGAACGTCCACACGCTCGCTTGGGCGCTGATGCTGCTCGTCATCCTTTCGGGATTGTTCGGGATCACCGTCTACGGCTTTCTGCCGCGCTACCTCTCGGACAACCGCGACGAGACCACCGAGGAGCAGATGCTGGCGACGGTCGGGGAGCTCGACCGGCAGCTGCGCGAGGCGGCGCAGCCGCTCGACACGCGTCACGCGGCGATCGTCCAGCGCGCGCTCGACGAGGAGGTGGCCTGGGCGAGCGTGCGGCGGCGGCTGTTCGGAACGCGATTTCTCGGCACGAGCGCCGATTCGCTCGCCGAGATCAGACGCGAGACGCTGCTGCTGCGCGCGCCCGATCCGCACCTCGACCGGGTCGAAGCGCTGCTCGCGCGCAAGGTCGCCGCGCTCCAGCGGATCAGGAGCCACATGCGCGTGCGCGCGCTGCTCGAGGCTTGGCTCTACGTCCACGTCCCGATGACCTTCGCCACGATCGCCGCGCTCTCGGCGCACATCGTCAGCGTGTTCTTCTACTGGTAGCGGCGATGGCCTTTATCGTCCGCCATGTGTCGCGCACCGCGGGGGGCCGCGAGATCGTGCGGGCGCGGCGGATCGAGAAGGACGCGCTCACCGTCGGTCGCGCCGCCGATTCGGACGTCCACCTCACCGATCTCGGCGTGATGCTCCACCATGCGACTATCACGCGGCGCGGCGAGGCCGACGCGATGATCGCGACCGAGAAGGACGTTCCGGTCAAGGTCGACGGGCGCTCGGCGAGCCGCGCGGCGATCAACGCGCGGCGCGGAGGCGCCATAAGGATCGGCCCGCACCGGCTCGTGGTGAGCCTCGGCGAAGGCGAGGAGGCCGGCGCGCTCGTCGTCACGGTGACGCGCGATGAGGAGGTGACGGCGCCCGAGCGCGACGCGCACGGGCTCGCGGGAACGGTGCCGGGCAAGCGCCGGTCGGCGTGGATGTTCGCGCTCCTGATCCTCGCGGCCTTCCTCGCCTGGCCGGTCTGGACCTTTTACCAGTCGCGCGGCGTCGAGCAGCGTCCCGACGGCTTTCACGCCGACACGATGTGGTCGACCGGCGCGCTCTCTTCGGCGCACGCCAATCTCGAGAACGACTGCCAGGCATGCCACCAGCAGGCGTTCGTCTCGGTCCGCGATTCGAGCTGCCTTTCGTGCCATGCCGACGTCCACGATCACGCCGATCGCGATCGCATGGCGCGCGCGGTCGCGCCCCCCGACTTCACCGATCGCGTCGGGCTCGTCTTCGCCGATTTCTTCAACCGCCCCCGCCAAGCGTGCGTCGAATGCCATACCGAGCACGAGGGCGCGGGCGCGATGGCGCCGACCCCGCAGCGCTTCTGCGCCGAGTGCCACACCGGGCTCGAGTCGCGGCTGACCGACACGCGGCTGCTCGACGCGGGCGATTTCGCGCGCGACCACCCCGAGTTCCGCCCCGTGGTGATGACCAGCCCGGGCAACCAGCCCGGCGCGCGGCCGAGCTTCGCGCGGCTCTCGCTCGATCGGCGGCCGCAAGAGGACACCGGCCTCAAATTCCCCCACGAGCTCCACCTCTCGACCACCAACGGCGTCGCGCGGATGGCGCAGCGGCTGTCGCGGCGCTACGGCTTCGGCGAATCGCTGGGCTGCGCCGATTGCCACACGCCGACCGCCGACGGCGTGCGCTTCATGCCGGTGACGATGGAGGGGGATTGCCAGATGTGCCACAGCCTCGCCTTCGACCGGATCGGCGGGACGGTGCGCACCTTGCGGCATGGCGAGCCCGCCCAGGTCGTCGCCGACATCCGCGCCTTCTATCGCGGCACCGCGCCGCCGCGCCCGATCGACCTTTCGGGGATGGCGCGGCGGCGGCCCGGCGGCGATAACCGCGCGCGAACGGTGGGGCGGTACCAATTCGCCGTCGCGACGCGCTACAGCGGCGCCGACCGCGCGATCCGCCGCGCCTTTTCGGACGGCGGCGTGTGCTTCGACTGCCACCGCGTCCAGGCGCCGCCGCGCGGGGCCGAGTATCGCATCCTCCCGGTGCGCCAGATCGCGCGCTACATGCGGCGCGGCTGGTTCGACCATGCCGCCCACGTCAACGAGGATTGCACCGAATGCCACGCGGCCGAGCGCTCCGAAAGCGCCTCGGACATCCTCATCCCCGGCATCGCGACCTGCCGCGACTGCCACGGCGGCGAGGACGCGCACGGCGACCTCGTTCCCTCGACCTGTGCGCTGTGTCACAATTATCACGCCGACGATGGCGCACCGTATCTGGTCCGGGGACGCGATGTGCGCGGCGGCGGGCGCGATGCCCAAGGCCGGCGGGCGCGCGAGCAGGGGGATCGAGGTAGATGAAGGTGGTGGCTTGCTCCGTCCATGTCCTCCCCGTGCCCTGGAGGATTTCATGCTGATCGCGCAGGTCACCGACCTCCACATTGGCTTCGATCCCGACAACCCCGCCGAGTTCAACCGGCGGCGGCTCGATCAGGTGCTCCACCGGATCATCGAGCTCCACCCGCGTCCCGAGCTGCTGCTCGCGACCGGCGACCTCACCGACAAAGGTGATTCGGATTCCTACCGCCGCCTGCGCGTCGCGCTCGAGGCCTGCTCGTTCCCCGTGCTCCCGTGCGTCGGCAACCACGACCATCGCGGCAATTTCGCGCGCCATTTTCCGGACGTTCCCTTCGCCGGCGGCTTTGTCCAATACACCTGGGAGAAGGGCCCGCTGCGGCTGATCCTGCTCGACACACTCGAGGAGGGCCGTCACGGCGGCGCCTTCTGCGCCGAGCGCGCCGCCTGGCTCGCCGCGCGGCTCGCCGAGGAGCGCGACAAGCCGACCGCGATCGTGCTCCACCACCCGCCGGTCGAGACCGGGATCGACTGGATGACGAGCAACCCCGAGGCCGTGTGGATCGCGCGGCTGCGCGACGCGATGGTGGGGGCCGACAATATCGTCGGCCTGATCGCGGGCCACATCCACCGCCCGATGACGACGAACTGGGAGGGCCGTACGCTCGCGGTCGCGCCCTCGACCGCCCCGCAGGTCGCGCTCGATCTCTCGACGATCGACCCGGATCGCCCCGACGGCCGCCCGATGATCATCGCCGACGCCCCCGCCTACGCGCTCCACTGGTGGAACGGCGCGCAGCTCGTCACGCATTTCGACGATGCGGACGATCATGTGGAATTGGCGCGGTTTGACGAAGGGATGCGACCGCTCGTGCGGCATTTGATCGAGGAGAGGTTGGGGGACGGATAGGCCAAATTCCGCAGGCAATTGTTGCCAGGCAGAGCACCAAAAAGAAGGAGAAATCTAATGAAAATGCGGATATTATTAGTATGCTGTTTTTGGTCGACAACAGCATTTTCTCAGACTGCGACCTATTCCAATCCAGCATATTCAAATGCGGTAACGTCCTGGAAGCAGTGCATGAGAGGAGTTATTCTGCCATGGATTGATACGGAGCAACCTTTAGAAACTTTGACGAGAGCTGCGCGATCCCGCTGTATGAACGAGCAAGACGGAATGGTAGACAGCTATTCTCATGCGATTAACTCTATGATATCATCAATGTCTGGGGGAGACAGTAGCATTACGATGTCTCAGGAAGATAGAAATGAATTGATAACCAAGATGATGCACGATAACGAAAGCTCTCTCATCGCAGACCTTCTGGATCAATTTCCATGAATTAGCATTGTGGCAGATATGAATATTAACGTGTGGATCTGCATTTGTTACTAATTCCCTCTCGGGGGCATGTTTTCAATGCGCCACCAATGACCTAGTTACCCAATCCTCCATGTCCACCTCATCGGTCACCCGATAGGGCAGCCCCCGCGAGTTGAGGAACAGCGCCTCCATCTCCCCCCGGCTGAAGGGCCGCGAGCCGAGGCGCCCGAACACGGCGATCTGGCTTCCGGTCTCGTCAACCGCCCGGTCGCGATCGAGACCCTTGGACATAGCCAGCGCGCGCCCCGGCGTCCTTACCCATGCGATCAGCTCGGGCACCGGGGCGGGGGAGAAGCCGTAATAGTTGGGTTGGCTGTCGGGGCTGGTGAGCTGGAGCAGCTTCATGCCGTTCACGCCGTCGGCGACATAGGCGAATAGCGAGGCATTGGTGCTGCCGATGACGACATCCTGCGTGTCGGGGGTCTCGCCGGGCCAGGCGACGCGGCGATATTCGGCTGGGCGCTCGGGGTTGGCGACGTCGAGGATGACGAGGCCGTCGCGGCCCGCCGCGACATAGGCGTAAGTGCGCGCGACATAGAGGCGGCGCGCGTCGGCGAGCGCGAAGGTCGCCTCGGGGAGGTGGCGGGGCTCGTTGAGCGTGGTGACGTCGATGAGCTCGACGCCCTCGGCGGTGGTCACCCAGAGGTAGCGGAACTGGAGCGCCGAGGCGCGCGGATCGCGCAGCGCAATGGTCGCAACGTGGCGGGGCTGGAGCGGGTCGTTCAGGTCGAGCACAACGAGGCCGACATCGGCGGCGATATAGGCGTAATGGCCGCCGAGCGTGATGTGGCGCGCGCCCGCGAGCACGCCGTTCTCGTTCCAGGTCAGCGCGCGGCTGAGGTCGTTGTTGCGCACCTCGCCGTCGGCTAGCGTGCCGACATCGACGAGGATCAGCCCCTCCTCGCTGTCGGTGACGAAGGCGTAATCGTAGAGCGGGTGCATCGCCTGCTCCTGATTGTAGGCGAGCATGCTCATCGCTTCACCCGCCGCGCTCGTCACCATCGTGGCGGCCATGTTGCGGTTGCGCGCCGGCGCGATATTCTGGTTGGTCGGCAGCGCCATGCAGGTCGCGTTCTCGCTCGAGACCTGCATGTCCTGCGCGAGCGGGGAGAAAGGCGCGGTGACGATGCGCTCGGAAAAGCCCTTGTTGGCGATCGAAGCGACGTCATAGACCTGGAAGCCGCCGCGCCCCTCGGCGACGAACATATACTCGCCGCGCAGCTGGAGGCAGCGCGCCGCGCCCGAGGTCTGCTGGGTGATGTTGCGGATTTCCTCGATCGGCCGCGTCTCGCCCGACATGTCGCCGTCGAGCCGCTCGCCACGCGTGAACTCGCGCAGCTCGCGGTCGTGGTCCTCGGCGTGGATGCGCCAGTAATCGGGATAGGCGTAGTGGTGGAGATAGGAGCCGAACACCGCCTGCGGCTCCTCCCATTCGGTGACGCGCACCGCCTCGAAGCCGCTCTCCATGCCGACCCAGGCGTGCATGCCGACGAAGTTCACGTAATTGGTCCCGTTGAGCAGCAGCTGCGCCATGATCGCGTTGTTGTCGTTGGCTTCGGAGAGGTGGCAGTCGGTGCAGGTCTTGGTTTCGGTGCGGCGAACGGTGTGCGGGAAGTGGGGAGCAAAGGCCTGCGACGAATAGCCCGCGGCCGAGATCGGTGGCTGCTGGACGTAGATGCGCTCGCGGTTGATGTTGGTCGAGGAGAGCACGAGCGCCGAGGACGAGCGCACGGGCGCGACGACGTTGCCCCGCGTGGTCTGGTGGCGGCCGAGCTGGAACATCTCGTCGCGCGCGACCTGGGGGTTGTAGGTCGCGAAGTTGCGCGCCTCGCCGCCCTCGTAGCGATGGCTCGTGGTGCGCGCATTGGCCTCGATCGGGAGGTGGCAGCCGCCGCATGAGGTCGTCCAGGAAAGATGGCAGGTGAAGCATGCCATCTCCTCGTCGCGGTGCGCGCGGTCGGCGGGGGCTATCCCCGAGCCGAATTCGTAGACGCCGGTGTCCGCGCCGCTGCGGCCCATCAGCTTGGAGCGCGCGGCGCGCTCATTGAAGTCGGGGTGGTCGGAGTCGACGCTGTCGCGGACGAGGCTGACTTCCCATTCGAGGCTCGGATCGACCACCGAGCGCTGGATCAGCACGCGGGCGCCGCGCGTGTCCTCGGTCCATTCGAAGCGGCGGCGGCCGTCGGCGTTGCGGAGCAGGGTGAGGTTGGTCCCCGAGGGCGGCGCGGCGGGGCCCGAGGTGAGCAACGTCGGATAGGCGTCGGCGGTGCCGTGGCAGTCGCGGCAGCCGATCTCGACGGCGTTGGCGACCTCGCCGTAGATCAGGCCGTTGCCGTGGTTGTCCTGCGCGAAATGGCAGTCGGCGCATTGCATCCCGCGCTCGGCGTGGATGTCCATGAGGTGGACCGCGCGGCCCGGATTGGTTCCGATCGGGACGAAATCGGGCTCGCCCTCGCGGCGGAAGCGCTCGGGATCGTCGGGGGGGACGATCTCGCCATTCTCGTCGAGCAAATTGCCCGCGCGGTCGCGGCGGAAGATCGCGCGGAAGTTCCAGCCGTGGCCGTGATAGTCGGCGAACTGCGTGCGCTCTGCGGCGCGGTTGACGACATCATAGACGTTGCGGAGAAAATCGAGATCGCCCCAGCAGCCGCGCGTCGCGGCCATCTCGGGATTGCGGTCGAGGATCGCGAAGGCCTGCTCGGCGGTGCGGTAGAGCTGCTCGGCGGGCCACATCAGCGGCGCGTCGGACTCATAGTCCCACATCGTGTAGCCGAGGTAGGTGTTCATGAACATGTTGGGCTGGTGCATGTGGCACGACATGCATTGCGAGGTCGGAATCTGGCGCGTGAAGGCGTGGCGGATCGGATGGCCGCGCTCGCGGAGCGCGGGAGGGATGGCGGATTGGTTGGCCTCTGGCTGGCGGATGGCGCCGTGACCGCCTTCCTCGGGCGCGGGCACGGTCTCGCTGGGGTGCGCCTCGCTGGTAGCGTGATCGCCCTCCCCCTCCGACGTGATCCGCTCCATCACACGATCGAATGACGCGCCACACTGGCCCGGCGCCACCGCGGTATCGACCTCCTCGTGATGCCGCTCTCTCAACCGGTTGATAGTCGGATCGACCGTCGCGGTCTGGCCGTCGCGACCGTGCTGCGCGTAGATCAGGCTGTGGCGCGGCTCGCGGTCGTTGGCGTAGATCACGTGGCACGAGGCGCAGCCCGAATGGCGATAGTCGCCGGGCTGGTCGTTGGTCCCCGCGAACCAGGTGAAGGGGTCGTTGAGCCGGGTCTTGTGGATATTGAGGATCGGGATCGAGACGCGAAGTCCCGTTCCGGGCCCCCGGTTCGACTGGCGCAGGTCGGGCCGGCCCGGCTCCTCGAGCCGCTGGATGATGCCGCCGATGTTGGGAATGCCGATCTCGGGAAATTGGGTGCCGATGTTGCGCCCGCCGCGCTCGAACACGCGAAAGATGTCGCCCGGCGGGACGACGTGCCAGGTCGGCAGCGGATACATTTCGGGGAGCGCGCCGCGCGCGGCCTGCTCTGGGGTGACTGCGCCGTGCGGATCGCCGGGCGAGACGACCATCGCGGGCTCGCCCTCGCGCGTGTAGGCCTCGCCGAACAGGTAATTCTTGAACGGCAGAATCCCGTTGTTGTAGGCCGCGCCGCCCCACAGCATCGCCCCGGTCGCCATCAGCGAGCGCTCGGCCGCCTCGATGATCTCGATGTGGCAGGAGCCGCACGATTCGCGGACCACGCGATAGTCGGAGGGGTTGATGAAGCGGACGAACTCGGCCGATTCGCGCGCCATCAGCGTGTAGGTGCGCTGCGGGTTGGCGCTCGCGGGATGATGCCAGCTTTCGGGGTAGAGCGGGAGGACGTGCGCGCGGTTCTGGGTTTCGAGATAGGCGGGCGCGTCGGGGGAGAGCGTCGCGTCGGAGAGGCGCACATTGGGGTTGCCGCCGTGGCAATCGGTGCAGCCGAGGACCACGGCGGGGGTCGCGTGCATCGTCGCCTGGTCGGTCCGGACGTGGCAGCTCAGGCACCCGGCGGATTTGGCGTCGGCCTCTGCCTGCTCCTGCGTGCGCGGCGCGGGCCCGGCGAGCACACCCGCGGCGGCGTAGTCTCTGATCACCGCGATCTCGCCTTCGGCGGCGATGATCGGGGCCGAGAGGACTGCCGCGAGCGCGATGAGCGCAGCGAGGACGAGGGCCAGGCGTGGAAGGGCTCGCGCCGACATCAGTACGTCACGATCGCGTTGAAGAGGACGGAGTAATAGAGGCTCGAGCGCCGGTCCTGCGCGAACAAATCCGCGAATCCCGGGCTGGCGTCGAGCAGCGCCCCCGAGAGGCGCAGGACGATATTCTGGGTCGCGAAGGGGCGCCAGATCGCGGCGGCGGAGAGGTCGAGGCCGATCGAGCGAGGGATGCTGCCTTCGTTGCGCAGCGCCTGGAGAGTCGCAGTGTTCTCGAACCAGAGATGATTGGCGTTGGCCGAGAGGCGGATCGCGGGGGTGATGTCGAAATCCATGCCCGCGCCGACGAGCATCGTCCCCGGATTGTTGAAGTTCGACTGACCCTGCTCCTTGGACGAGCGCAGCGAATTGAGGATGCCGTTGCGGCCGTTGACGCCGATCGCGCGCCCGCCGCCCGCGAAGGGGATCGACTGGCGGATCCAGTAGCTCGTGTCGGCGCCCGCGAAGATCGGGTTCTCGAAGATCGCGTCGAAGCCGGTCTCGGTGCCGTCAAAGGGGTCGCCGTCGCCAGTCGCGTAAAGGCCCGAGAAGCGGAAGCGAATCCAGTCGATGTCGTAGCTCGCCTCGGCCGCCGCGAAATAGGCCCTGATCTCGGCGGGCTCGTCGGTGAAGAAGCTGTTCCGGTCCTCGCCGAGCGCGGCGTAGAGCGAGCCTGTCAGGTTGATGCGTCCGATCCGCCCGTCGGCGCTGTAGCCGAGGTAGACGACGTCGTAATCGCGACCGCGCAGCGAGCCGAGCAGCGCGGGGCGGACGGGGAAGCCGTTGCGGTCGATCTCGACGTCGCCCGCCTCGCGGTTGAGGTTGAACGTGACGCTGAGCTGGCTGGTCAGCGAGGTGAAGGGGAAATCCTGGAGGTACGCGTTGGCGAAGAAGACGAAATCGCTGCGCGGCGATTGCGTGACGTCGTTGAGCCCCGAATTGGTGTCCTTCTCGAGCCGCCAGAACGCCGCGAGATTGTACTGGAAGCGGTTCGAATCGCGCGTTCCGAACAGCCGCACGCCGAGCTGGTTGTCCTGGAACAGGAAGCCGCGGAAATCGGCCTGGAAGGGCTGGATGCCGACGCGCACCGAATCGAAGTCGTAGCGCCGCGAGGTGTTGCGGATGTGATAGTCGACGAAGGCTTCCTGGACGCCGATGAACCAGTCGGTGCGGTGGCTCGGCCGGCTCGGCTCGACGAACAGGATGCGGCGCTCGTTGACGTCGGCGTAATTGACCTGGCCCGCGAGCGTGAGGCGGTACTCGATGTCGGGTGGCCGATAGGCGGTCGATCCCTTGATCAGTGCGAAGCCGGCGATGAAGGTCTGCGCCAAGACGAGGCTGTCGGCGCGGCCGAACACGTCGTTGCTGTCGGGATCGGTGGTGGTCTGGACGCCGACCGGGGTCGGGAAGCTGCGCGGCTCGATCACCGTGTCCGCGATCGCGTTCAAGACGAGGAACCAATCGTCGCCGGTGATCGGCAGCCAGCTCGGCGGATCGACGATCGGGCGGTCGCCCTTGAGGAAATTCTGGTTGTAGGGGTCGGACCAGCGCGAATTGACCAGCCCGAGCGTCTCGACAAGCCGCCAGCGATCGGGAACCGGGATTTGGTCCACGGGAAATGCCGAGGGCGGCGGCGCGCGCACCGCGCCCTCATTCTCCTGCGTCACCGCCTCGGGCAGCTCGTGCTGAGGAACACCGGGACGGCGGCGGCCTTCGATCAACGTCTCATCGGCATCGCCGGGGGCTTGATCGTCCGCGACCTGATTTTCGTTGAGCCCCGGCTCGGCGACGCCGGGGATGCGGCGCTCCATCTGCGAGGAAGGGGCGGGCTCGGCGAAATGGGCTCGCGGCATCCATCTCGGGGGGGGAATCGCCGTCGCCGCCATCGCCGGCCCGCTCACCGCCGCCAGCATCAGGGAGAGCGCTCCCGCCACCCGTCACAGCCCCTGACAGACATTCTGGTCGCTCGTGTCGAGGAACGGCGCGAACGGGCAGTTGACGTAGCGCAAGCGGACGGGCGTTCCGCCGACGTCAATCTCGATCCGGTCCGAGCGGATCGCGGGGTCGGCGTTGCCGATCGAGCCCGCGCGCTGCGCGCCGTTGTGCAAGCCCAGGAAGGCGATCATGTCGTCCTGGTCGATGCCGTCGCCCGAGATGCCGATGCCGCCGACGAGCGTGTTGCCGCGATAGATCGGCACCGAGCCGGGAAAGATCTGAATGCCGTTCTCGAGCGGGTTCTGGCCAGCCGCGACATCGGGCGCGGCGGTGCAGCGCGCGGGCGTGTCCGGCCCAAGACCGAGCACGAAGCCAACGTGCTGGAGGATATTGTCGAGCACGAGCGCCGACTGGAGCCCGGTCGAGAACGGATTGAAGCTCTCAATCGGGCGCGAGAAAGACCCGGGCGGCCGGCCGACCTCGCCGTCAGGGAAGAAGGGCCGCGAGACGTTGCCGATCGCGCGATCGGAAAAGGCGGTCGCGCCGGTGAGCACGTTGGGATCGTCGAAAAAAGCGCGCGCGGCGGCGACGAACTGGCGGACGTCGGCGCTCGGATTGGCCTCGAGCGAGGCGGCGGCGCGCGCGCTTGAGAAGAAGGCCGCGGTGCGCGCCTTTTGCAGCGAGACGTCGATCCCGAAGATGGGCGCGTCGGGCGAGCGGACGATGCCGAGCACGCGACCGTATGTGTCGACCACCGAGATCGTGACCTGCGCGCGGCTGTCGAGCGGACGGCGGATCTGCGCGCGCGCGCGGCGCATCACGACGAACGCTTCCTCCAGCACCGCGGTGACCTCGGCGAGCGTGAGCGGGCTCGATACGTCGGCGCCATCGGTCCCCGCGCGCAAGGGGAAGCGGTTGCCGCCCGATCCGTTCGAGAGGACATAGGCGTCGCGGATCGAGAATTCGGCGGCGGTCGAAAGGCGCACGCCCGAGGGCTCGGTGCCATAGGCGGTTCCCGTGAGCACGCCGCCTGCCGCATCGAAATAACCGGGCACATCGACCAGCGACCCCGCGATCGAGCCGAAGGCGGGCGGGCTCGCGGGGTTGCTCACGAGATCGCTGTCGCGCGCATCGGTGTATTTGAGCGTGGTGCCGTCGACCGGGATGCGGTCGGCGACAATCGATCGCGGCGGCTCGAAGCCGAAACTCGCGGCGAGCGCGATCGCCTCCTCGTCGCTTTGGTCGCGGTCGAGCCGGTTGGGATCGAAGCCGTAGACGCCGTCGCCCATGATGCCGACGCCGCCGACGACGACGCCGTTCTGGTAGAGCGGGAAGCCCCCCGCGTCGGCCGAGAGGCCGAGCGGCGAGCGCTTGGGGCCGATCAGCGCGTCGGGGCCGGGGGCGCCGGTGAAGCGGCGGACGAGGTCCGAGCACGGCAGCGCGCTGAACTGGACGCCGAACAGCGGCCCGCTCTCGAGCCCGACGGTGGTCGGCGCGGGCGGGAAATGCTGCTGGACGATCTCGCTCGCGGTGCGCGTCGAGAAGGCGTTGCCGGCCGAGGAGAGATAGGCGCCGGTGATCGCCTTGGCGATCGCGCCCACGACGGCGGCGGGGGCGGGGAGGCTGATCCCCTGGAGGTCGAAATCGGGGCCGGGTGGGGCAGGCACACTGAGCGATAGGTCCGCGCCGTCCATCGCATAGACCGCGAGGACGTTGCCGACGCGGTCGACCACCGCGATCGCGACGGGCCTCCCGCGCGCCTGCGCCTCGCCCGCCGCCTGCGTGATGACCTGGCGGACCTCGGCGGGGCTCAGCGATTCGGGCGCGGGGTCGGCGTAAAGGCGCTGCTGGGGCGGCGGC
>JACMKH010000354.1 GCA_014380205.1 Sphingomonadaceae bacterium | reverse complement strand
CGGCGCGCGCGAACGACCGCCCCGCCTCGCTCTCGTCGTCGACCAGCGCGAGCGCGATCCGTCGCGTCTCCGGCCTCGCGATCGCGCGATCGATCGCGCGCCCGCCGATCGCATAGGCCGTGGTCACCGCCGAGGCGGCGAGAAATTCGCGCTTGCTCATGGCCCAGCTCACCCTACTTCATCCTCCGCGAGATAGGCGGCAATAGCATCGAGCTCGGCGTCGGTCACCTCGACGCGCGACAGCCCGGGCATCGCGCCGAGCCCGTTGCGCACGACCTGCTGCACATAGTCGGCGGGCACGCCCCCCGGCCGGCTCGCGAGCAGCGCGTTCTCGGGGCCGACGCGCGGGGTCAGCACATTGGTGCCCATGCCCCCGGCGAGATGGCAGACGCCGCAACGCCGGTTGAACATCCGCGTCCCATCCTGGTTGGCGGCGAGCCGGCTCGCGCTGTCGGTAATGTCGGCGCCCTGCTCGGCCTCCAAGGGAGGCATCTCGACCGGCGGCGGGCCCGCGGCCTGCTGGTTCGCGGCCGGCTCGCTGTCGCCGCATGAGGCGAGCGCGAGCGCGGCCACGATGAGCGTCGCCCTCACGTCCGCTGCTCCCGCAGCGCGCTCGGCCAGACGCCCTGCTTGCCCGGCGCGATAATGCCGTTGGGGTCGAGCGCGTCCTTGATCTTCTCGTTCATGCGGCGGAGCGCATGGTCGTTGAAGTCGAAGGTGTCCGAGACCGGGTCCATCCAGGTCAGGTGGGTGCGATACTCGCCATAGCCCGCCTCGCGCGCCTGCTCGACCAGCGCCGAGAACAGCGCACGGATGTTGCGCACCTGCTCCTCGTTGTCGCGGTCGTACATCAGCATGTTGATGTTGTTGGCGGCGCGCTCGCCAATCGTGAACGAGGCGTAGAAATCGACGTCGTGCGCCGCGATCAGCTCGCGCGAGCGGCGGAGCTGGCGGAGCACATGCGCGCTCGTCGCGGGGACGATCGGCGAGAAGCCGAGGTGCGATCCGCGACCGCCCGTCCAGCCCCCCATCTGCAGCGGCACCGCGCTCGGCACGCCCATGCTGAGGTCCATCGGGATCATGGGATCGCCGCGATTCCACACGGTTTCCTCGAACGGCGTGTCGATATGCTCGGCGAAGGCGGCCTTGATCAGCGCGGCCTTGGCCTGGTTGACGCTGTCTTGGCCGTACAGCCGGATGTTCACCGCCCAATAGCCGAGATTGTGCTCGCGCAGCAGCTCCTGGACACGGCTTTCGGGCATCGCGCCCGGGCCATCCCAGAAGTCGCTGCGCACGCCCATCACAACCATCTTGCCAAGCCACGAAGGGACGAACTGATTTTGGTCGATGAGGCCATTGCGCCGCATCGGCGAGATGGTGTCCATCACCCAGCCGATGTCCTCCTCGTTGGGAATCTGCACCGCGAGCGTCATGCTCGATTCGGGCGCGGGCTGAAGCCAGAGGCCCATTCTGGTGACCACGCCGAGATTGGACTGGACGAACATCTGGTCGAAGCTTGGGCCGAAGCCAAAGGGGAAGGCGTGCCAAGCGTGCGCGCCCTCCATCGCACCCATGTTGGTGCGGATCAGGTCGCCATCGGGCAGCACCACCTCCATGCCGCAGATGTTGCGCGAATGCGTCCCATAGGGCGTGTAGCCGAAGCCGCGATCGAGCGCGTTGCCCATCACCGAGCCCCAGGCGTTGCCGGGGACCGACATCCATAGTGGGATGTCGTTGGCCTGAAGATGCTCGTAGAGGTCGAAGAAGCTCACGCCGGGCTCGACCACGCAATAGGCGAGCTCGGGATTGACCTCGAGGATGCGGCGCATCCGCCCCAGGTCGAGCACCACGCTGCCCGCGACGCGCGGCGCGGCCGCGCCATAGCCGAGATTCTTGCCCCGGCTCACCGGCCAGAGCGGGATGCGATGCTCGTTGGCGAGGCGGACGATCGCCCGCGTCTCCTCGACCGAGGCGGGCGCCACCGCCGCGCCGGGGGCGTGAAGCTCCTCGTCGCCGGGCGCGTAGAAATCGGAATAGGTGTCGCGATCGAGATCGGTCGCGAGCAGCCAGTCGTCGCCGACGACTCCCCGGAACGCGGCGAGCCCCGCGTCGAACTGCGCGGCGTTGCGGCCCGGAGGCAGTTGCAGCCTCATGTCACCCTCTCCTCAGCTTATGGCATACGCATACCATAACAATCGTTAGGATTGCAAGCGCAGGGCCCTCGCGAAACTAGCCGAAGCTCTCGGTATCGATCTCCTCCAGCGTCGCCGCGTTGTAGCGCGCGCCCCGCACCGCATCGGGAGCGAACAGCGCGTCGATCCGCGCGATGGTCTCGTCGCCGAGCACGATGTCGCCCGCCGCGAGATTGTCCTCGAGATGCGCGATCTTTGTCGTGCCGGGGATGACCAAGACATGCTCGCCGCGCGACAGCACCCACGCGAGCGAGAGCTGCGCGGGTGTGCATCCCGCATCGCCCGCGATCGCCGCGAGCGAATCGCGCAATTCCTTGTTCTTCTCGAGATTCTCGCCCTGGAAGCGCGGCATCGCACGGCGGATGTCGCCCTGCTCGAGCTCCTCCTCCGAGCTCACCGAACCGGCGAGAAAGCCGCGCGCCATCGGCGAGAAGCAGACCAGCGCCGCGCCGAGCTCGCGCGTCGCGTCGAGCACGCCCAATTCGACGTTGCGCGACCAGGGCGAATATTCGTTCTGCACCGCCGCGATCGGGTGGACCGTGTGCGCCGTGCGCAAGGTCTCGGCCGAGACCTCGCTGAGCCCGATCGCGCGGACCTTGCCCGCCGCGACCATCTCGCCCAACGCGCCGACCGACTCCTCGATCGAGACCTGCCGGTCCTTGCGGTGGAGATAGTAGAGATCGATCGCATCGGTTCCGAGACGCATCAGCGACTCGTCGATCGTGCGCCGCAGCGTCTCGGGCCTCCCGTCAATCACGCGCTTGCCGTCAACCCCGGTCATCCCGCATTTGGACGCGAGCAGATATTCGCCGCGCCTACCGGCGAGCGCTCCGCCGATCAGGCTCTCGTTGCGGCCGAAGCCGTAGAGCGCGGCGCTGTCGAGATGATCGTAGCCGATGTCGAGCGCGTGGTTGAGCAGCGCGGCGGCCTCCTCCTCGGGCGGCGGCGCGCCATAGGCGTGGCTGAGGCTCATGCAGCCGAGCCCGACGGGCCCGACCTCGAACGGACCAAGACGGCGCTCGGCGGCCATCAGCGCGCGGCCTCGAGCTGCCTGTCGAGCTGGTCGAGCACCCGATAGCAGGGCAGAACCTGCGCGACCGACGAATTGGGCTCGCGCCCCTGGCAGATCGCCGCGACGAACTCTCGGTCCTGAAGCTCGATCCCGTTCATCGAGACATCGACCGCCGAGACATCGATCGGCTCCTCCTTGCCCGTGACGAGATCGTCGTAGCGCGCGATATAGGTCGCGGTGTCGCCGATGTAGCGGAAGAAGGTGCCGAGGGGGCCGTCGTTGTTGAACGACAGCGAGAGCGTGCAGATCGCCCCCGTCTCGCTCCTGAGCTGGATCGACATGTCCATCGCGATGCCGAGCGTGGGGTGGTGCGGCCCCTCGACCGCGTTGGCCGCGACGATCGGCCCAGCCTGGTGAGCGAAAAGATCGACCGTGTGCGCGGCATGATGCCAGAGCAGGTGATCGGTCCAGCTGCGCGCCTCGCCCTTGGCATTGATGTTCTGCCGCCTGAAGAAATAGGTCTGCACGTCCATCTGCTGGACGGCGAACTCGCCCGCCTCGATCAGCTTGTGGACATATTGGTGCGACGGATTGAAGCGCCGCGTGTGCCCCGCCATCGCGACGACCCCAGTCTCCCGCGCCTTGGCGAGCACCGCCTCGGCATCGGCGAGGCTGTCGGCGAGCGGGATCTCGACCTGGACGTGCTTGCCCGCGTCCATGCACTGGATCGCCTGATCGGCGTGCATCTGCGTCGGCGTGCACAGGATCACCGCGTCGACCTCGGGAAGCGCGAGGCTCTCGGCGAGATCGCTGCACGCATGGCCGATGCCGTATTTGGCGGCAACCGCCTGCGTGGGCTCGAGCCGCCGCCCGACGAGGCTGACGACCTCGACCCCATCGATATTCCTGAGCCCGTCGAGATGCTTTTCCCCGAAGGCGCCGGCGCCGGCGAGTGCGATCTTCATCTGTTTCTCCATCCCCCTCCCGCTGGCGGGAGGGGCTAGGGGTGGGCCAGCGGCGACGGGGGCTCGACGCCCCCGGCGACGCTACGCGATGAGGGTGAAGGCTCGCTGTGCTCGCCCCCACTCCCGACCCCTCCCGCAAGCGGGAGGGGAGCGGCCTAAGCCGGCTCCAGCACGATATGCCCGACCGCGGTGTTGCTCGCGGGCACGTGATAGTGCCGGTGGAGCGTCCTGGTCCTCTTGCCGAGCGCGCCACGCATGATCAACCACATCACCATCTCGATCCCCTCAGACCCGGTCTCGCGGAGATATTCGATGTGCGGAATGTGGCGTAGCTCGTCGGTGTCGCCTTCGAGCCGGTCGAGAAAGCGGTTGTCCCATTCGCGGTTGATCAGCCCCGCGCGCGGACCCTGGAGCTGGTGGCTCATTCCGCCCGTCCCCCAGATCTGGACGTTGAGATCCTCGGGATAGCTCTCGACCGCCTTGGCGATCGCCTCTCCGAGCGCCCAGCAACGGTTGCCCGAGGGCGGCGGATAGGTGACCACGTTGACCGCGAGCGGGATCACGCGCGCGGGCCAAGCCTCCGGCTTGCCGAACATCATCGAGAGCGGAACGGTGAGCCCGTGATCGACCTCCATCTCGTTGATGATCGTCATGTCGAACTCGTCGAGGATGCAGCTTTGCGCGATATGCCAGGCGAGGTCGGGATGGCCCTTGACCACGGGCACCTCGCGCGGCCCCCAGCCCTCGTCGGCGGGCTGGAACTCCTCGGCGCAGCCGATCGCGAAGGTCGGGATGATGCGCATGTCGAACGCCGAGGCGTGATCGTTGTAGACCAGGATGACGACATCGGGCTTTTGCTCGCGCTCCCACGCCTTGGTCCATTCGTAGCCCGCGAAGGCGGGCCGCCAGTAATCATCCTCGGTCTTGTCGAAGTCCGAGGCGACGCCGAGCGCCGGAATGTGGCTCGACGCCACGCCCGCGGTGATCCGCGCCATGTCAGCGGCCCTCCTTGATCGAGCGCTGCCCCTCGGGCGAGCGGCCGCCGGCGATCATCATCGCCTGATAGTCCTCAAAGCTCATCCCGCTCATCGTGCTCACCGCCTGGGCGAAGCTTTTGCCGTCGGTCGAGAAGACTTTTGCGAGGAAATAGATGTTGCCGCCGAGCTCGAGGCATCTGTTATAGTCGCGATCGAGGATCGCCTGCTTCTGCTCCTCGCTCATCGCCCATTCGTCGAGATAGGCGCGCTCGTCGGCCTTCCAGCGCTCGCGGTTCTCGGGCTTCATCAGGCTCATGGCGAACTGGTTCATCTGATAGCCCTGGCGCGCGCGCCGCGCGGTGAACACGAGCGTGCCCGGGATGTCGTCGAACTCGGCGAGATATTCGTGGATGTCCTTGGGGCCGCTCATAACCCTCGCTCCTTCAGCCTCGCGTCGAGCCGCGGGAACACGCGACGGGCGTTGCCCTCGAAGATCGCGTGGCGCGCCTCGTCGCCGATGTCCAACGCATCGACATAGCGTTTGGTGTCGTCGAAATAATGCCCCGTCTCGGGATCGATCCCGCGCACCGCGCCGACCATCTCCGAGCCGAACAGGATGTTCTTCGCGTCGATCACATCGGCGAGCAGGTCGACCCCCGGCTGGTGGTAGACGCAGGTGTCGAAGAACACATTGTTCATCACATGGCTGTCGAGACGCGGCCGCTTGAGCATGTCGGCGAGCCCGCGGTAGCGCCCCCAATGATAGGGCACCGCGCCGCCGCCGTGCGGGATGATGAAGCGCAGCGTGGGAAAATCGGCAAACAGATCGCCCTCGATCAGCTGCATGAACGCGATCGTGTCGGCGGCGAGATAGAAGGCGCCCGTCGCGTGGAGCCCCGGATTGCACGAGCCCGAGACGTGGATCATCGCGGGAACGTCGAGCTCGGCCATCTTCTCGTAGAAGGGATACCAGAAGCGATCGATGAGCGGGGGGTGCGCGAAATGGCCGCCGCCCGGATCGGGGTTGAGATTGCAGCCGATGAAGCCGAGCTCGGTCACGCAGCGCTCGAGTTCCTCGATCGAGCCCTGCAGGTCGGCCTCGGGCGATTGCGGCAGCATGCACACGGCGGCGAAGGTTTCGGGATAGAGATCGACGCAGCGCTTGATCAGGTCGTTGTTGGCGCGCGCCCAGGACTTCGACACGGCCTCGTCGCCGACATGATGCGCCATCGCCGAGGCGCGCGGCGAAAAGATCGTCATGTCCGCGCCGCGCTCGCGGAGCAGGCGGAGCTGGTTGGCCTCGAGCGATTCCCGAATCTCGTCGTCCGAGATCGCCGGATAGGGCGGCGCGTCACCGCCGCTCTTGAACGCGGCCTTCTGCGCCTCGCGCCATTCGTTGTGGGACGCGGGGGCGGTCGTGTAATGACCGTGGCAATCGATGATCATGCTGTCGAAACCCCTCCCGCGCGGACCAGCCGCAGCTTCTCGCGCAGCCCCTCGGGCGTGGGCAGCGCCATCTCGCCGACGCTGCGATGCCAGTCGCGCGTCGCCGCGGACATGCGCGCCGAAACGCCAAGCGCCTCGAGCGTACGCACCGCCTCGTCCATCTCGGCGGCGCGGCGCTTGCCGTGGAGCATCATCCGGCCGAGATTATAGTCGCCCTTCTCGGCCCAATCGATTCCCGGCCACTTGCCCTTGAGCGAGACCACGACATCGTCGGTGACGCCCACCGCCTCGGCGGCGAGCAGCCATTCGGTGGTCAGCGCCTCGAGCCCCTTGACGATTACCGAGCGGACCATCTTGATCGCCGAGGCCTGGCCAATGTCGCCCTCGACCACTTCGAGCTCGAAGCCATAGGCGCCGAGCGCCTCGCGCGCGGCCGCCGCGTGGGGTCCGCTCCCTTTCATCGGAACCTTGTTGAGGAATTTGCCGACCGGAGACATCACCCCGACATCGACATAGCGGCCGCCCGCGCGCTCGATCAGCGCGGCCGCCTCGCGCGTCGTGTCGGGCGAGACGCTGGTCATGTCGCAATAGAGCGCGCCCGGCGCGATCGCCTTCGCCGCCTCGCGCGCCGCGAGCGGCGTCTCGTCGGGGGTGACCAGACAGAGGATGATCTGCG
>JACMKH010000353.1 GCA_014380205.1 Sphingomonadaceae bacterium | reverse complement strand
TCGAGAGCGATGGCGCCAAGGGCGCTGGCCGCGAGCGACGTAAGCATCGCCAACGAGAGGAGCGAGCCGACGGAGAAACGAAGTTGGGCGCGTTGCATGTCGCCGGACTATCCGGCTGGCTCTTAAAAAGCCCTGAAGATGAATGACTTGGCAGGGCCGCTGATCAGCAGGGTGCGGTTATCGTGGCCCTTGGCGCTCAATAGTGGATCGCCCGGCCGTACGCGTCGAGAACGCTCTCGTGCATCATCTCGCTCAAGGTCGGGTGCGGGAACACGGTGTGCATCAGCTCGGCCTCGGTGGTCTCGAGCTGGCGGGCGATGGCATAGCCATGGATCAGCTCGGTCACCTCGGCGCCGACAATATGGGCGCCGAGCAGCTCGCCCGTACCCTCGTCGAACACGGTCTTGATGAAGCCCTCGGCCTCGCCGAGCGCGATCGCCTTGCCGTTGCCGATGAAGGGGAATTTGCCGACCTTGACCTTGTGCCCTGCTGCTTTCGCCGCCGCCTCGGTCAGCCCGACGCTCGCGACCTGGGGGCGCGAATAGGTGCAGCCGGGGATGTTCCAGGTCTCGAACGGATGCGGCTTGAGGCCCGCGATCGCCTCGACGCAGACCACGCCCTCGTGGCTTGCCTTGTGCGCGAGCCAGGGCGGGCCGGTGACGTCGCCGATCGCGTAAAGCCCCTCGAAATTGGTGCGCGCGTGGCCGTCGACGACGATATGCCCGCGCTCGGTCTTCACGCCGAGCGCTTCGAGCCCGATGTTCTCGCTGTTGGGGACGATCCCGATCGCGACGATCGCGTGGCTGTATTCGGATGTCGCGACCTTGCCGTCCTTGCCCTTGATCGACGCCTTGACCCCCGCCTTGCCCGCCTCGAGCTTCTCGACCCCGGCCTCGACATGGATCGTCATCCCCTGCTTCGCCAGCGCCTTGTGGACGAACGCCGAGACCTCCTCGTCCTCGACGGGGAGGATGCGCGGGAGCATCTCGACGATCGTCACCTCGGCGCCCATGTCCGAATAGAAGCTCGCGAACTCGACCCCGATCGCGCCCGATCCGATCACGAGCAGCTTCGAGGGCATCTCCTTGGGCACCATAGCGTGGCGATAGGTCCAGATGCGCTCGCCGTCGGCCTTGGCGAAGGGCAGGTCGCGCGCGCGCGCGCCCGTCGCGACGATGATGTGCTTGGCGGCCAGCTCGGTCTTCGCGCCATCCTTGGTGACGGTGAGCTTCCCCTTCGCGGTGATCGCGCCGTCGCCCTCGACGACCGTGATCTTGTTCTTCTTCATCAGCCCCTTGACGCCGGCGTTGAGCTGCCCCGCGACTTTCCGCGAGCGATCGACGATCGCCGCGAGATCGAACCCCGGCTCCTTGGCGGAGAGCCCATAGGCCGAGGCGTGCGTCATATAATGGTAGATTTCGGACGTCCGCAGCAGCGCCTTGGTCGGAATGCACCCCCAGTTGAGGCAAATCCCCCCGAGCCGCTCGCGCTCGACGATCGCGGTCTTGAGCCCGAGCTGCGAGGCGCGGATCGCCGCGACATAGCCGCCGGGGCCCGAGCCGAGGACGATGAGGTCGTAGGTGTCAGCCAAGAGGTTGCTCCTGCCCTAGTGGTTTCAATTTTTGGCGCAAAACTACGATTCGATTCAATGCTAGCCAGATATTCTGAATGACAAAGAGGGAGTGACGACGGCGATCTTGAATGCGCTCCTGGAGTGCGAAGCACCGGGCGACTCCCCTCCCGCAAGGGGAGAGGGGTTTGGCGGCGTCGCGCTCACCCCGCCGTCACCTCGACCCGCTCGGCCGCGATCCAGCCCGAGCGGCAGGGGCCCGGATAGTCGACCACCGCGGGAACCGGGCTTCCCGTCTCGCAGCTCACCCAGGGATCACCCTCGGTCGCATAGGCGACGCCGATCCAGCCGTCCGCCTCGTCGCAGAGGTGCACGATCAGCCCCGCGGGCAGCCGCTCGAGCTCGGCCGCGGCGGGATCGGGCGCGGCGAGCACGGGCGCGTCGGGACCTGCTGTCACCACCCCCTGCGACATGCACGCGTCCATGTCCGCCCCACCGAGTCCGATGCGGACGGCGCGGACCTCGCTGAACGGCCCCTCGTCCTCGGCTGCTGGCACGGCGACGTTCGCCTGTTCTTGCGCGTCGGCGGGCTGGCAGGCGGCGAGAGCGAGGAGCGAACAAATGCCGCAGATTCTCGCGAGCATGGTTAATCCTTTCTGGCGACGTTCGCCATCAATTGGTCATCCACGCAGATCGTCTCTCGATCAATCCCCATCCACCGCACGCGGCCGCTTGTCCTCGTCGACCGCGACGAAGGTGAAGCGCGCCTCGGTGACGCGGACCTCCTCCTCCTCGTGGCGGTGGCGGCGCCAGGCTTCGACCGCGATCGTCATCGAGGTGCGGCCGACCTTGCAGATCTCGGCATAGACCGAGACCTCGTCGCCGACCGCGACCGGCGCGTGGAACTGCATCGCGTCCATCGCGATGGTCACCGCGCGGCCCTTGGCGCGCCGCGCCGCGACGAGCCCCGCGCCCATGTCCATCAGGCTGATCAGCCACCCACCGAAGATGTCGCCATAGGCGTTGGCGTCGGCGGGCATCGCGGTGACGCGGATCGCGGGCTCGCGCGCGGACATGCCGCGGGGCTACGCCAGCATTCCGAGCGGGCTCTCGACGAGCGCCTTGAACGCCTTCATCAGCGCGGCCCCGTCGGCGCCGTCGATCGCGCGGTGGTCGAAGCTGCCGGTCGCGCTCATCACGGTCGCGATCTGCAGGCTGTCGTCGATCACCCACGGCCGCTTCTCCCCCACCCCAATCGCCATGATCATGCCCTGCGGGGGGTTGATCACCGCCGCGAAGTTCGCAATCCCGAACATCCCCATGTTCGAGAGGCTCGCGGTCCCGCCCTGATATTCGTGCGGCTGGAGCTTGCCCTCCTTGGCGCGGCCGGCGAGGTCCTTCATCTCGGTCGCGATCGCCGACATCGCCTTCGCATCCGCGCCCGCGATGATCGGCGTGATCAAGCCGTTGGGGATCGACACCGCGACCGAAATGTCCGCGCGCTTGAAGATTAGCAGCTGATCGCCGGTGAATTGGACGTTGCACTTGGGCACCTCGATCAGCGCGACCGCGAGCGCCTTGATCAGCATATGGTTGACCGAGAGCTTGACGCCGCGCGGCTCGAGCGCGGCGTTGAGCTCGCCGCGCAGCTTCAAGAGCGCGTCGAGACGGACGTCGACGGTGAGGTAGATGTGCGGGACGGTCTGCTTCGACTCGGTGAGCCGGCGCGCGATCGTCTTGCGCATCATGCTCAGCGGCTTCGACTCGGGGGGCTTGCGCGCCCCGGCGCCCGGCTTGCCTGCCGCCGGCCGCGGCTTCTGCGACTCCGCGGTCACGCCCTCCAGATCCTTGGCGATGATCCGC
>JACMKH010000352.1 GCA_014380205.1 Sphingomonadaceae bacterium | reverse complement strand
TGGTCGTGGTCGAGCCCGACGCCGACCGCGCGCTGCTCGCCGAGCCGACGCTGCGCCGGCTCGAGGCGCTCGGCGTCCCCCACATGATCTTCGTCAACAAGATCGACCAGGCGCGCGGCTCGATCTCGGGTCTGCTTCAGGCGCTCCAGCCAATGAGCGCGGCACCGCTGATCGCGCGCTGGATCCCGATCCGCGAGGGCGAGGCGGTCAAGGGCTTCGTCGATATCGCGCTCGAGCGCGCATATTATTACCGGCCCGGCCAGGAGTCCGAGCTCAAGGAGATTCCCGCCGAGCTCGCCGAGCGAGGCGCCACCGAGCGCCAGACGATGCTCGAGACGCTCGCCGACCATGACGACGCGTTGCTCGAAGCGCTGCTGATGGACGAGATTCCCGACAGCAAGACGATCTACGCCGATCTCGCCGCCGAGACCGGCCAGGGCCAGATCGTCCCCGTGCTGTTCGGTATGGCGAGCAACGGATCGGGCGTGCGCCGGCTGATGAAGGCGCTGCGCCACGAGGTTCCCGATGCGTCGGCGGCGGCCGAGCGGCTTGGCGCGACCGGGGGCAGCGCGCTGATCTTCAAGGTCTCGCACGGCGGCACGATGGGCCGGATGAGCTTTGCGCGCGCGTTCGGGGCACCACTCAAGGAGGGCGGCGAACTCAACAGCGAGAAGGCGGGTTCGATGCGGATCGGCAGCCTGTTCGCGGTGCAAGGCGATAAGACAGCCAAGATTCCGGAGGCCAGACCCGGCGATATCGTCGCGATCGCCAAGCTCGACGAAGTCCGCGCGGGTGAATGGCTCGCGGCGGGCAAGCCGCCGCCCGCGCCCGAAGTGCCCGAGCCCGTGCGCAACGCCGCGCTCGCGATCTCGACCAAGGACAGGAAGGACGACGTCCGCCTGTCGACCGCGCTCCATCGGCTTACCGAGGAGGACGCGGGGCTCGAATGGGAGCAGGACGAGGCGATGCACGAGACGCGGCTCCGCGGCGTCAACGACGAACATCTCAACGTCGCGCTCGAGCGGTTGCGGCGGCGCTACGGCGTCGCGGTCGATTCGCGCGCGCCCTCGGTCGGCTACAAGGAGTCGATCCGCAAGCAGGTTACCCAGCGCGGGCGGCACAAGAAGCAGTCAGGCGGCCACGGCCAGTTCGGCGACGTCGTGATCGAGGTCGGGCCGCGCGGACGCGGCGAGGGCTTCGCCTTCGACGAGAAGATCCACGGCGGCTCGGTGCCGAAACAGTATATCCCCGCGGTCGAGGCGGGGGTGAAGGACGCGATGCACAAGGGGCCGCTCGGCTTTCCCGTCGTCGATGTCGGAGTGACGCTGGTCGACGGCAGCTATCACAGCGTCGACAGCTCCGAGCTCGCCTTCCGCACGGCGGGACGGATCGGCATGGCCGACGCGCTCGCCGCCGCGACGCCGCATCTGCTCGAGCCCGTCCAGAAGGTCACCGTCACCGCGCCCAACTCGGCCAGCTCGAAGGTGACCTCGGCGATCGCCAGCCGGCGCGGCCAGATGCTCGGCATGGCGCCGCGCGAGGGCTGGTCGGGCTGGGACCGGATCGAGGCGTTCATCCCCGAAGCCGAGATGCACGGCTTCGACGCCGAGCTCCGCTCGATGAGCCAGGGGCTGGCGACCTATGAGGCCGAGTTCGACCATCTGGCGGAGCTCAACGGCAAGCTGGCGGATGAGGTGGTGCAGCGGGAGCTCGAGCCGGCATAAGCGCGCTTCCCGCATCAATCCCGCTCACCCTGAGCTTGTCGAAGGGTGCTGTGCGGACGTTTGTGCTAGTCACGCTTCGACAGGCTCAGGGTGAGCGGATGTGGGTGCGAGCCCTTAAGATGGATGGGCCTCCGCCTCCACGCCTGCCGGCTCTGCCACCGGCGGCTCAACCGCGTACCCCTCCTCCCCGCGCGACACCACGGCTGTGATCGCGAGATCGCCCGTCACGTTGAGCGTGGTGCGGCACATGTCGAGCAGGCGGTCGACGCCAAGGATCAGGCCGATGCCCTCGGGCGGGACGCCGACCATGCCGAGAATCAGCGCGATCACCGGCAACGAGCCCGCCGGCACGCCCGCCGTGCCGATCCCGCCGAGGATGCAGACGAGCAGTACCAGCACCTGCTGAACGAGCGTCAGCTCGACGCCGAAGAACTGCGCGAGGAACAGTACCGTGACGCCCTCGAAGATCGCGGTGCCGTTCTGGTTGGCGGTCGCGCCGATGGTCAGCACGAAACGCGAGACGCGTGGGGGAAGCATCAGCCTGGTCTCGGCGACGCGAATCGCGGTGGGCAGGGTGGCGTTCGACGACGAGGTCGAGAAGGCCATCACGATCGCCTCCTGGACGTTGCGGAAGAACCACACCGGGGACATGCCCGCGAGGAAGCGGATCACCAGCGGATAGGTGACGAACATGTGGATCGCGAGCGCGAGCAGCACGACGCCGACATAGGCGCCGAGGCGGACGAGCAAATCCCAGCCGAACACCGCCGACAGATTGAACATGAAGCAGGCGACCGCGATCGGCGCGAGGCGGATCACGAAGGTGATCAGCAGCATCGTCACGTCGAACAGCCCCTGGATCGCGGTCTGGAGGGTCTCGGCGGGGCGCGAGCGGACGAGCAGCAGCCCGATCCCGAACACCAGCGCGAAGAACATCACCGCGAGGATGTCGTTCGCCGCCATCGCCGCGACGATGTTGTTGGGGATGATGTTGATGAACGCGCCGACTCCCGAGGGCGTCTCGGCGCTGGTCGCGACGATCGCCGCGGCACCCTCGCGCGCGTCGCCGAGCAGCTGCTGGGCGAGCGCCGGATCGACCCCGTCGCCCGGGCGCAGCAGGTTGACGCAGGCGAGCGCGATGACCACCGCGACCGACGAGATCAGCACGGTGTAGACCAAAGTCTTGAGCCCGACGCGCTTCAGCGCGCGGATGTCGCCCATCTCGGCGATCCCCATCACCAGCGCCGAGAAGATCAGCGGGATCACCAGCATGAACAGCAGGCGCAGGAAAATCTGGCCGATCGGACCTGTGACATAGGTGGTGACGACCTCGACCCAGGGGGCGCCCGGCTGGGTCACGAAGACGATCAGCCCCGCGACCAGCCCGATCGCGAACCCCGCGAGCATCTGAAACTGGAGCGAAAGCCCTTCTTCCTTGACCGTCGCGTCGCTCATTTCGGGGCCCCCTTCTCGCGTTCGGGGCGAGCATAGCCGATTTCAGCCATAGGCATAGGGGCCGCCGCGCGTCAGCGCCGCCTGGTAGGCGGGGCGCGCGTGGATGCGCTCGAGCCAGTCGAGGATGTGCGGATAGCGCTCGTCGAGTCCCGCGCGGGCGCGCGCGGCCTCGAGCGGGAAGCTCATCATCACGTCGGCGGCGGTGAAATCCTCGCCCGCGAACCAGTCGCGGCTGGCTAGCTCGGATTCGAGCCAGCGCAGATGGCCCGCCATCATCTCGAGCATCGGCTTCTTGGCGGGCCGGCCGAGCAGCCCGAGTTGGTCGAGCACGAGGATGACGAGCAAGGGCGGCATCATCGAGCCCTCGGCGTAATGGAGGAAATGGCGGTAGCGCAGCTGGCCGTCGACCGTGTTGGGCGCGCCGAGCCGGCCGTCGGCCCGCGCGACGAGATATTCGACGATCGCGCCCGTCTCGGCGATCACCTGGCCCTCGGCCTCGCCGTCCTCGATCACCGGCGACTTGCCGAGTGGATGGATGCGCGCGAGCTCGGGCGGGGCGAGCATCGTCTTCTTGTCGCGCTCGTAGCGTTTGACCTCGTAATCGAGCCCGAGCTCCTCGAGCAGCCAGAGGATGCGCTGCGAGCGCGAATTTTCGAGATGGTGGACGGTGATGGTCATCGGGCAAGCTTAGGCCTTTGTGCGCGCGAGCGTCCAGCGCGATCAGCCGTTGCGCGCCGCGAGCGCGGCGAGCTCCTTGACGAGCTTGGCGGCGAGGATCGCGGTCACGCCGTTGATGTCGCGCGCGGGGTTGAGCTCGACGACATCCGCGCCTGCCAGCAGCGCCGTCTGGCGATCGAGGACCGCGAGCACCTCGCGCACCGAAAGGCCGCCGGGCTCGAGGTGCGAGACCCCGGGGGCGAAGGCGGGATCGAAGCCGTCCATATCGATGCTGACATAGAGCGGGCCTTGAAGCATCGGGACTGCGTCGGGCGCGAACCCGCGCATCTCGATCACCTCGACGCCAAAGCGCTCGGCCTGTTCGCGGCAATGGCGGTTGAGGGTGCGGATGCCGATCTGGACGAGCCGGCGCGCGTGCCCCGCCTCCATGATCCGCGCGAAGGGCGAGGCGTGGCTGCGCGGGTCGCCGCCGAAGTCATCGTAGAGATCGGGGTGTGCGTCGATGTGAAGGATGGCGAGCGATCCATGCGCGGCGGCGAGCGCGGCGACCACGGGCACGCTCACAGCATGGTCGCCGCCGAGCACGATCGGAACGGTGCGATCGGCCGCCGCGCGCGCGACCGTGTCGAAGATCAGCGCGTCATCGCTCTCGACCGCGTCGAGGCGATCAGCGAGCGCGAGATCGCCTGCATCCTCGAAAGCAATGTCCACGCCGAGCTCGAGCCCCGATTCGCTCGCCGAATTGCCATGATCGCTCGACAGCGCGGCGCGAATCGCGGCGGGCGCTCCCGCCGCGCCGCGCAGGAACGAGGAGTGGATATCGCTGGGGGCGCCGATCAGGCGGACGGGGCGCGGCATGGCTTCGCGATAGCAAAAGGCCCGCCGCGGCGCGACGGGCCTTTCGGCTGGAAACGGGCGGGACCGACGATCAGAGATCGTCGTCCGAATCGTCCTCGGGAATCGCCATCATCTCCTCGGCGACCTTGTCGGTGCGCCCGCGGATCGCGGCCTCGAGCCGGTCGGCGAGCTCCGGGTTGTCCTTGAGATAGCGCTTGGCGTTCTCGCGGCCCTGGCCGATGCGGATCGAATCGTACGAGAACCACGAGCCCGACTTCTCGACCAGCCCGGCCTTGACGCCGAGATCGAGGATCTCGCCGTTCTTGGAAATGCCGTGGCCATACATGATGTCGAAGGTCACCTCCTTGAACGGCGGCGCGAGCTTGTTCTTGACGACCTTGACCTTGGTCTCGTTGCCGATGATCTCGTCGCGCTCCTTGATCGACCCGATCCGGCGGATATCGAGCCGCACGCTCGCGTAGAATTTGAGCGCGTTGCCCCCCGAGGTGGTCTCGGGGCTGCCGTACATCACGCCGATCTTCATGCGAATCTGGTTGATGAAGATCACCGTGCAGTTCGATCGGCTGATCGAGCCGGTGATCTTGCGCAGCGCCTGGCTCATCAGCCGCGCCTGGAGGCCGACATGGGTGTCGCCCATCTCGCCCTCGATCTCGGCGCGCGGCACCAGCGCGGCTACCGAATCGATGACAAGCACGTCGATCGCGTTCGAGCGCACCAGCGTGTCGGCGATCTCGAGCGCCTGCTCGCCGGTGTCGGGCTGCGAGACGATCAGCTCGTCGATGTCGACGCCGAGCTTCCTTGCGTAGATCGGATCGAGCGCATGCTCGGCGTCGATGAACGCGGCGGCGCCTCCGGTCTTCTGCGCTTCGGCGATCGCATGGAGCGCCAGCGTGGTCTTGCCCGACGATTCGGGGCCGTAGATTTCAACGACGCGCCCGCGCGGCAGCCCGCCGATGCCGAGCGCGATGTCGAGCCCGAGCGATCCGGTCGAGACCGAATCGATCTCGAGGACCTCGCGCGAGCCGAGCTTCATCGCCGAGCCCTTGCCGAACGCGCGGTCGATCTGCGCGAGCGCGGCGTCGAGCGCCCTCTGCCTGTCCATATTGCCCTTTTCGATGCCCGAATCGATGACCTTGAGATGCGCCGTCATCTGCTCTCCCCTTCCTATGCGCGCGAGCGCGCGGGTTCAACGCACGCTCTTCGTATACGCTTTGTTCTACAGGAACAAGAAGCGAACGAAAATATTTTTCTAAGGTGCCGTTGCGGTCGCGAGCGCCTGCTCGATGGCGCCGCGCACCCCTTCCATGGTGAACGGCTTGGCGAGCGCGATGCGATCGAGGTGGCGCTCGGGCGGCGGCTCGATCTGGCCGCCGGTAGCGAGCACGAAGGGGATGCCGCGCGCGTCGAGCGCGTCGGCGACGGGCCAGGCCTGTTCGTCCCCGCGCAGATGGAGATCGAGGATCGCGACGTCGAATCCCCCCGCCTCCGTCGCGGCGAGCGCCTCGGCGACGGTCTCGGCGGCGCCGGTCACCTCGTGGCCGATCTCCTCGCAGAAATCCTCGATCATCATCGCGATCAAGGGCTCGTCCTCGACGATGAGGACCCGGGCGGGTGAACTATCCATGGCGAAGGCGCGACCCCTGCTCGTTACACGCGACGGCGCGCGACCCTACGGGGCCAAGCCGTTGCGCTTCCGTCACTAGTTTGATTCGCCGCCGGGCTCAATCGCTTTCGCGCGCTCCGATGATCGCGCGCACCGCCTCGCCGAGCTGCTGGACCGAAAAGGGCTTGGCGAGGAAATGGACCGCGTCGAGATCGATCGAGCGCCTGAGCTGCTCCTCGGCGTAGCCCGACATGAAAAGCACGGGCACATCGGGCACGATCTCGCGGACCTTGCGCGCCATCGCGGGGCCGTCGAGCGTGGGCATGACGACGTCCGAGACGATCAGATCGAAACGCTCGCCCGCCGCGACGCGCTCGACCGCGCGCTCGCCGTCCTCGGCGGTGGCGACCTGATAGCCCTGACGCGTCAGCGCGCGCTCGGCGACCGCGCGCACCGTCGCCTCGTCCTCGACGATGAGCACGCTACCGCTGCCCCAGAGCTCGGCGGCGGGCTCGCGCCTCGGCGGCGCGGCGGGCGCCGAAGGAGACGGCTGGACCGCCTCGGCGCGATGGACGGGGAGATAGATGATGAACTCGGCGCCCTCGCCGGGCTGCGAATCGGCGAAGATAAAGCCGCCCGACTGCTTTACGATGCCGTATACCGTCGAAAGCCCGAGCCCGGTGCCCTTGCCGACCTCCTTGGTTGTGTAGAAGGGCTCGAAGATCTTGCCGAGCGCCCCGGGCGCGATGCCGACGCCCGTGTCGGCGATCGCGACGGCGGTATAGTCGCCGACCGGCAGCACCTCGCTCGCCATCGCCCGAACCTCGGCGCTGGGCATCGCGAAGGTGCGGATCGAAAGCCGCCCCGCCCCTTCGCCCTTGGCGAGGATCGCGTCGCGCGCGTTGACCGCGAGGTTGACGATGACCTGCTCGAGCTGGCCCGGATCGGCGCGGACCGGGCCGAGATCGCGGCCGTGGGTGACGTCGAGCGTGACGGTCTCACCCATCAGCCGCTTCAACAGGTTCGACACCTCCGAGACGATGTCGGGGAGCTGGACGACCTGGGGGCGCAAGGTCTGCTGGCGCGAGAAGGCGAGCAGCTGGCGCGTCAGCCCCGCCGCGCGGTTCGAGTTGGCCTTGATCTGGAGGATGTCGTCATAATCGCTGTCGCCGGGCGAGTGGCGCATCAGCATCATGTCGCAATGGCCGATGATCGCCGTCAGGATGTTATTGAAATCGTGCGCGACGCCGCCCGCGAGCTGGCCGACCGCCTGCATCTTGGTCGCCTGCGCGACCTGGCGCTTCAATTTCTCGTCCTCGCTGTTGTCCTTGAGGCTCAGCAGGATCGCCGCGTCGCCGAGCCCCTGCGCGCCCGCGATGGTCAAGGCGACCGGCTCCTCGGGGCGGTGCTTGAGCGTCACCGCGACATCGCCCGAGGTCAGCGCGCCCGAGGCGTGGCGGCGCACCGCGTTGGACACCGCCGCCTTGTCGTCCTTATCTACGAGATCCCCCGGATAGACCAGCCGCTCGCGCTCGCCGAGCCCCGCGGCGCGGCGGAAAGCGTCGTTCATATACTGAAAGCGGCCCTCGCGGTCGGCGAGCGCGAGGCCGAGCGGGAGCATGCCGAGCAGCGCGTGAAGGTCGGCGGTCGAGGTGCCACCCGCGACGGCCGTTCCTCCCGCCTCGTCGAGCAGGAAGAAGAGGATCGCCGCGCCGTCATCGCCGCCGCCGTCGAGCGGAACCTGGACGAGGCGCAGCGGATTGCTCTCGCCGCCCTCGCGCGCGATGCGGATGCGCCCGTCCTCTCCCGTTCCGAGCAGCTCGGTGAAGGGTTTTCCGCGCGCGCTCGCGCCGACATCGCCCATAGCGCGGCGGCGCAGCACGGGGTTGGCCGCGAGCATCC
The DNA here is from genome assembly GCA_014380205.1 of Sphingomonadaceae bacterium. Lineage (GTDB taxonomy): Bacteria > Pseudomonadota > Alphaproteobacteria > Sphingomonadales > Sphingomonadaceae > Parasphingopyxis. The sequence continues at coordinate 115 of JACMKH010000352.1, read as the reverse complement.
GTCCGTCGGGCCCGGCGAGCGCGACCATCACCCCCGCCTGGCCGAGCCGCCCGCCGCCCTCGCCTTCGATCAGCCGCCGCGCCTCGCCGATCAGGTCGTGCGAGGTCGCGCGCTG
>JACMKH010000351.1 GCA_014380205.1 Sphingomonadaceae bacterium | reverse complement strand
CGCGGTGACGGTGAGCGCGCTAACCGCCGGTCTCCGCCGGGCGGGCGCGCTCGCCGGCCTGCTCATGCTGCCGCTCGCCGTTCCCATGCTGATTTTCGGCGCGGGGGCGTTGAGCGATCCGGCGTCCGGAGGCATCAAGCTGCTCGCCGCCGCCTCGCTGCTACTCACCGCCTGTGCGCCCTTCGCGACCGGCGCGGCGCTGCGGGCGGCGCGCGATTGAAAGGCATGAGATGACCGATGACAGCTTCACCCACCGTTTCCGCGTCCGCTATTCGGAGGTCGATCCGCAGGGGATCGTGTTCAACTCCCGCCACCTCGAATACGCCGACATGCTGCTCACCGAATTCTGGCGCGCGCGTGGGATGGCGTTCAGCGGGCCGGAGGCGATCGAGCTGCACGTGGTCAAGGCGACGGTCGAGTATCTCCGACCGATCCGCCTCGACGAAGTCATCGAAGGCCGCGCGCGCGTCGCGCGGATTGGAACGACGAGCCTGACCACCGTCTTCGAGCTGCACGGGACCGCCAGCGAAGGGAGCGACGACCTGCGCGCGACGATCGAGCTCGTTCACGTCCATGTCGATCTCGCCACGCGAAGCCCGACAGCCCTGCCCGACGACGCGCGCGAACGGCTGCTCGGCTGACGCTTCCCCGACGCGGCCGATTGCCCTAAGGTCGCCGCCCACACCCAAGGTCCCTCGACATGCCCGATCTCGTCCCCCAGCGCGACCCCGAGCCCGATCCGCGCCGCAAGCGCGCCTTCATCCTCGGCGGCGCGTTGCTCGGCGCGATCGTGCTGTGGCAGGGGCCGTGGTGGGGCGACGACGACGATCATGCCGTGATCACCACCGACGACGCCGAAAGCGGCGAGGAGATTCGCGCGCGCGTCCGCGATGAGATTCGCGAAGAACTGCGCGAGGCCGGGATCGACGCCGACGAGGCGATCGACGAAGCAGTCGACGAGGCGGCCGAGACCGCGAACGAGGCGGTCGTCGACGCGCGCGGCGTCCGCATCGAGCGCGACGAGGACGGCGGCGGCGTTACGATCAACGTCAATCCCGCCGATGGGAACGACGACGGCCGCTAACCCCCCTCGCGATTGTGCCCGGCGGGCGCGCGGATTATGATGCAGCGATGCGCTACCCCTACGCCTATGGTGCCGGCGTCATCGTCGCCGCGCTGGTCGTCGCCGGATTCTATTTCGGCGGGCCGGGCTATTTCGCGCTGCCCATCGCGACCTTCCTGTTGATGCCGCTGGTCGAGCATTGGCGGGGCGTATCGCGCTGGCCTTCGAGCCGCCGGCTCGCGCGGCTCAGCCAGCGCACCGTGCGCCGCTACGACCGGATGCTCGTCTATGGCGCGCTGGCCAGCGCGTTGCTGCTCGGCTGGGCGCTCTGGGCGGTGTCGGTCACGCCGCTGGCCTGGTGGGAGTTCGCCGGTTTCGCCCTCTCGATGGGCGTCGTCGCGGGGCTCGTCGGCATCGCCGTGTCGCACGAGCTGCTCCATCGCGGCAGCCGCTTCGCTTTCCCGCTGATGGCGACGATGGGCTATTCGCATTATTGCGTCGAGCATCTGCGCGGCCATCATGTCCTCGTCGCGACGCCCGAGGACGCCGCCACCGCGCGGCGCGGCGAGCCCTATTATGCCTTCGTGCCGCGCACCATCGCCTGGGGGCTGCGCACCGCGTGGCGGATCGAGCGGCTGCGCCTCGCCCGCGCGGGCCATGGCGTCTTCTCGTTCCGCAACCGCATCCTCGTCTGGCACGGCTTCACGCTCACGCTGGTCGCGGCGATCGCATGGCTGCTCGGCCCCACGAGCGTGGCGCTGTTCGTTATCCAGGGCGCGATCGGCGTCTCGGTCCTCGCCGCGATCGACTATATCGAGCATTATGGGCTGCTCCGCGCGAAGCTGCCCGACGGCCGCTATGAGCGCATCGGGCCGGCGCACGCGTGGAACTGCGATTATCTGATCACCAACGTCGCGACCTTCAATCTTGGCCGCCACACCGCGCATCATGAGCGCCCCGGCCTTCCCTACTATCGCCTGCGCACCTATCCCGATGCGCCGCAGCTCCCGCACGGCTATTCGCTGATGCTCACGCTCGCGTTGATTCCGCCGCTGTGGTTTCGTGTGATGGACCGCGAGCTCGCCGCGTGGAGCGCGCGGACCGTCGCGGCGCCCGCCTGAGTTGAGCCCGGCGCGCGAGGAGCTAGGACGCCGTCGACGGGAACGACGACGGCCGCAGACGGAAGGCGCGATTGTGCCGCCGTTGCGGGCGGCTTATATTCGGCCGCGATGCGCTATCCCCTAGCCTATGCGATGCCCGTGTTGGTCGTCATTCTGGTCATCGTCGGATTTTATCGCGGAGGAGTCGGCTTCTACGGGTCTTTGATCGGGCTGGTGCTGATCATGCCCCTGCTCGACGAGATGGTGGGCAAGTCAATCTGGCCGTCCGAGCAAAGGGTCGCGGAGATGTCCGGCAGAGCCGCGCGGATGTACGATCTGATGCTTTGGCTCGGCGCGATCGCGAGCGTCGGACTGCTGGCGTGGGCGCTCTGGGCCGCCTCGACGACGCCGCTTGCCTGGTGGCAGCTCGCGGGCCTCGTGATTTCGGTTGGCCTGATGTCGGGGACCGTCGGCATCGTCGTCTCGCATGAGCTGCTCCATCGAGGAAGCCCGCTATGCTTTCCGATCATGGGTTTGATCGGCTATTCGCACTTCTGCATCACGCACATTCGCAGCCATCATGTCGTCGTCGCGACGCCCGACGATGCGGCATCCTCGCGCTACGGCGAATCGCTCTACGCGTTCATCCCGCGCTGGCTGTTTGGCGGGTTGCGCGCCGGCTGGGAGATCGAGCGGCGCCGACTCGCGCGCGCCGGCCGGCCGGCCTTCTCGATCGCCAACCGATCGCTCGTCTGGCATGGCTTCAGCTTGCTCGCGATCCCGGCGATCTGGCTCGTGCTGGGGCCGGTGAGCGCGCTGTTGTTTATCGGGCAGGCGCTGGTCGCCATGCTCACCCTCGCGCTGATCGACTATATCGAGCATTATGGGCTGGCGCGCGCGCGGCTCCCCGACGGCGGATACGAACGCGTGACTTCTGCGCATACCTGGAACTGCAACCATCTGTTGACCAACATCTCGCTGTTCAATCTCGGCCGCCACACCGCGCATCACAATCGCGCGGCCGAGCGCTACCATCGGCTGGGCGCCGATCACGCCGCCCCGCAATTGCCCCACGGCTATGCGATGATGATGCTGATCTCGCTGGTTCCGCCGCTTTGGTTTCGCGTTATGCATCGCGAGCTCGCCGCCTATCACGCGGATCGAACGCTCGCCCCAGGATGACCCGCCGGCGCGAAAAGCTGCTGCTCCAGGGCGCGGTGGCGATTGCCAGCCTCGTGCCGATCACGATCGGCGCGGCGGGGGTGATCGAGGGAGTGGCGATCCTCAAGGGCGCCTCCGACGCGGGCGCGCCCGACATCGACAGCCATTTCCGGTATCTTTCGGGGATTTTTCTGGTGCTCGGCCTCGCCTTCGCGAGCTGTGTTTCGGCGATCGAGAACAAAACGCCGTTGTTCCGCCTGCTCGGCGCGATGGTGATCACGGGTGGGCTGGCGCGCGGGCTTTCATGGGTCGCGGTCGGCGCGCCCTCGCTCGGGCACAGGCTCGGCCTCGTCATGGAGCTGGGCGTCGTGCCGCTGCTGATGCTCTGGCAGGCGCGCGTCGCGCGGCGCTGCCTCCCGCCCGCCTAAACGCTTCGATTGTCTCGCCACCGCCGCGCGCCTATGTTGGGCGCATGCGGCATCCGGTCACCTATTTCGTCGCTCTCGTGATCGCGCTGACCGTGGTCGGCGGCTTCTATCTGGGCGGGTTCGGCTTCTACGCGGTGCCGATCGCGGGGTTCGTGCTGCTTCCGCCGATCGACGTTTGGCGCGGCCATTCGCGCTGGCCGTCGGAGAAGGCGCTCGCGCGTCTCTCGGATCGCGCCGCGCGGCTGTTCGAGCGCGCGCTGCCGCTCGCCGCGTGGACGAGCATCGGCCTGCTCGCCTGGGCGCTCTGGGCGGTCTCGGTGACGCCGCTCGCCTGGTGGCAGCTGCTCGGCCTGATCCTCTCGATCGCGACGACCTCGGGGCTGATCGGCATCGTCGTCGCGCACGAGCTCATGCACCGCAGCCGTCCCGGCCAGCGGCGGCTCGGCTTCCTGCTGATGGCGCTGGTCGGCTATGCGCATTTCTGCGTCGAGCATGTCCGCGGCCACCATGCGCGCGTCGCGACCCGCGAGGACCCGGCGACCGCGCGCGCGGGCGAATCGATCTACGCCTTCGTGCCGCGCTCGATCTTTCAGGGGCTGGTCAGCGGCTGGCGGCTCGAGGCCGAACGGCTGCGCCGCGTCGGCCGCCCCGTGCTCTCGGTCCACAACGACATTCTGGTTTGGCACCTGTTCACGCTCGCGCTCGCGCTCGCGATCTGGTGGCTGCTCGGCCCGACGAGCCTGCTGCTGTTCGTCGCGCAGGCCGTGCTCGCGGTGACCCTGCTCGAGATGATCAACTATATCGAGCATTACGGCCTGCTCCGCACGCGGGGCCCCGACGGCGCGTTCGAACGCGTGCGCCCCGCCCACAGCTGGAACTCGAGCCACCTGCTGACCAACGTCAACCTGTTCAACCTCGGCCGCCACTCGGACCATCACCAGCAATCCAATCGGCCCTTCTACAAGCTGCGCCACCACGACGAGGCGCCCCAGCTGCCCTATGGCTATTCGGGAATGTTCCTGCTCGCGCTGGTCCCGCCGTTGTGGTTCCGGATCATGGACAGCGAGCTCGCCGCTTTCGCCGCGCGCGGGCAGGCCGCCGTCGACGAGGCGCCCCGATCAGCCACCCTTCGCGCGCAATAGCCGCTCGGCGACCATGTGGCTGAACTCGGTGTCGACATCGATCGCGAGGCGGCCGTCGTTGACGATCTTCGCGACGACCTTCCTGCCGAAGCGGCGCGAGATGCGGCGGAGCAGCTGATCGACCCTGAACAGGTTGAGGCGAAAGCCGATCAAATTGACCAGCCCGAACGCTTCGATGAAGCGGCGGGGGAATTTGAGGAACTGGCCGCCGCGGCGGAAGATCTCCGCCACGGACAACGCGCCGCGATCCTTTATCCAGAAAGTGTTGCACCCGGAGAACTCGCCGTCGCGGAACTTCCAGAAGCGCGGCTGGCCCTCGGGGTGCGCGGCGAGCACAGCCTCCTTGCGCGCGAACATCGCCGCGCCGTCGGCCTGATCGGCGAGGCAGAAGGCATGGAAATCACGGAGCGCCTCGGGAGTCATCAGGACATTGTCGCCGGTGGTGATGAGCAGCGGCCAACCCGCGGTATCGGCGGCGGCAAGAACGCTCTCTAGCAGGTTCTTGGCCGAAGCGACGGTCCTGAGCCGCCCCGCGGCGATCAACGGCGCGGCCGAGGGCTCCGTATCGAGCGCATGGACATCGTTGATCGAGACGAGGATCGAGGCGTCGGGGAACGCCGCCTCGACGATCGCGAGGACGTGCGCGATCAGCGGCCGGCCGAGCAGCGGCACGAGGCATTTGTGCTCGACCCCGTGTTTCGCCGCGAGCGGATCGACCTTGCCGAGCCGCTGGCCCGCGAGGATCAGGATCGTGGGATCGGTCATCGCGCGCACATGGCGCGACGCGTGCGCGCTGGCAATGGCGCGGGCCTGTGGGTAGAGCCTGATCGTTTGAGGTGGAAGCGCTTTGCGCTTCCGCCGAAAGCGTGAATCAGGCTCTCAACGATGATGAGACCATGATTCACGTTTCAGATCATTCGATCTGAAACGATCATGGTCTAGGGGCGGGCGATGACGCAGGCATTGAAGGTGGCGAGCAGGCGGTGGTCCTCGGCGAGGGCGGCGTCGTGGGCGGACGCATCCGCGGCGGGCGCGAGCGGAGCGGCGGAGGCGAGGGAAGCCGTGGACGAGGGTGCCGACATGAAAGGGCGAAAAGGACAGGGTTCGCGG
>JACMKH010000350.1 GCA_014380205.1 Sphingomonadaceae bacterium | reverse complement strand
GGCTGATCGCGCGCTACGGCCGCTGGGTGAGCTTCGATCCGCCCGTCGACGCGGTGACCTGGCCGCTGTGGGCGCTCCCGATCGCGCTGCTCGGCGCGGGGCTTCTGTTCGCGCGCGGGCGCTTCAGGCGGCGGCGATGATCGGCTGGATCGCCGCGCTCGCGCTCGTCGCGCTCGTGCTGTTCTGGCTGTGGAGGCTCGCCGAGTTTCGCGGCAGCCGGCTCGAATGGCTCGGCGCGGCGCTGCTGATCGGGCTCGCGGGCTATGCCTGGCAGGGCAGCCCGGCGATGGAGGGCTCGCCGACCGAGCCCGCCGGGCGCGCGACGCCTGCAAGCGCGACCGATCTCGATACGCAGTTGATCGACCGCCAGCAGAATGTCGCGGGCCATTGGCTCAACATGACCGAGGCGCTCAACAGGGTCGGCAACCACCAAGGCGCCGCGCAGGCCGCGCAGAACGGGATCGAGAGCGATCCCGACAACCCCGACCTCTGGGTCGGCCTCGCCAACGCGCTGATCCTCCACGGCGGCGGCCAGATGAACGCCGCCGCCGAGCTAGCACTCAACCGCGCCGCCGAGATCGATCCCGAGCACCCGGGCCCCGCCTTCTTCTTCGGCTTGGCGGCGGCGCAGGCGGGCCAATATGACGAGGCCGAACGCCTCTGGTCCGCGATGCTCGCGCGCTCGCCCGAAGATGCGCCGTATCGCGCCGATCTCGAGCAGCGCCTCGCCGAGATCGCATCGATGCGCGCGGCGGGCGAGCAACCCCTGCTTCCCGTGGAGCCCAACCCCTCCCGCTCACCCTGAGCCTGTCGAAGGGCAAGCGCGCGCTGGGCGGCCCCCGGGGATGCACCTTTCAACGGGCTCAAGGTGAGCGGAATTGGGAGTCGGTCTAGTAATCGGGCAGCGCCTGATCGGCGATTCCCCAGCCGGAGAGCGACCGTCCGGCGGCGCGCTCGAGCAGCTCGTCTGCGCGCCGGACGTTGTAGACCGCCCCCGAATCCATATCGCCGAGCTCGCTCCACGCGATCGGCGCGGCGACCGGCGCGCCCTCGCGCGCGCGCACCGCGAAAGGCATGATCGCCGTCGCGCCGCGCTGGTTCCTCAGCCAGTCGATGAAGATGCGCCCGACGCGCTTGGCCTTGGACATGGTCGCGACGAAGCGTTCGGGCTCGGCCTGGGCGAGCGCCTCGGCGAAGCGGCGCGCGAAATCCTTGACCGCGGGCCATTCGGCGCTCGGCGTCAGCGGGACGATGACGTGGACGCCCTTGCCGCCTGTCAGCATCGGGAAGCTGACCAGCCCGAGGTCCGAGAGGTGCGTCTTGATGTCGCGCGCGGCCTTTTTGACGTCTTCGAAGTCGAGCCCCACGTCGGGGTCGAGGTCGAACACGAGCCGGTCGGGCTTCTCGATATCCTCGGTCCGCGATCCCCAGCCGTGGAACTCGAGCGTCCCCATCTGGACGCAGGTCAGCAGGCCGTCGGCGTCGTCGACATAGAGATAGGGCTCGACCGATCCGTCCTTCTCGCGGACGTCGACGTGGAGGACATGCTCGCCGAAGCTCCCCGCGTCGTGCTTCTGGAAGAAGCAATGCTTGCCCCGCCCCTGCGGGCAGCGGACGAGGCTGATCGGACGGTTGGCGGTCCAAGGCAGCATGATCCCCGCCACCGCCTCGTAATAGGCCGCGAGATCGCCCTTGGTAATCTTCGCATCAGGGAAGATCACGCGATCGGGGTTGCTGATCTTGACCGATGAGGGCGCGGCCTCGGGAGTCGGCTCGGCCTGTTCGAGCCGCACCTCGTCGGCGGGCTTGTCGCCGCGCAGCCCGAGGAAGCTTGCGTGGCGGACGTTGCCGTCGGCGGTGAACTCGGCGAAGGCGATCTCGGCGACGAGCTCGGGCTTGAGCCAGGTCACGCCGCGCCGCGCGGCGGACGGCACCTCGACCACCGCGGTCTCGCGCTTCAGCCGCGCGAATCGCTTCGCCAGGTCGTCGAGCCGCGCGCGATCGAAGCCCGTGCCGACATTGCCCGCGTAGCGCAGCGCGCCGTCCTCGCGCGTCGCGAGCAGCAGCGAGGAGAAGGGCCGCGCCTTGGCCTCGCTCTTCTTCCAGCCGACGATCACGAACTCCTGCCGCCGCGTGCATTTGACCTTGAGCCAGGCGTGGGTGCGGCGGCCCGAATAGCGCGCGTCGATCTTCTTCGAGATGATGCCTTCGAGGCCTTGGGCGCACATCGCCTCGAGCAGCTCCTCGCCCTTGCCGACGACATGCTCGGCGTAGCGGATCGGGCCGACGCCCTCGCCGACCAGCGCGCGCAGCCGCTCCTTGCGCTGGACGTTGGGGAGGCGCGTCAGATCCTCGCCGTCGCGCGACAGCAGATCGAAGGCGAAGCAGACCATGTCGCCGCCGCGCCCTTCGGAGATCGCCGCCTGGAGCGACGAGAAATTGGGCCGGCCTTCGTCGTCGAGCACGACGATCTCGCCGTCGATCAGCGCCGATCCTTCGAGCGTCGACGCGGCATCGACGATCGGGCCGAACTTGTCCGACCAGTCGAGCCCCTTGCGCGTGAAGGCCTTGGCCGCGCCGCCGCCGGCCGCGAGCAGGCAGCGATAGCCGTCATATTTCATCTCGTGCATCCAGGCGTTGCCCGAGGGAACGTGATCGACGAGGGTCGCAAGCTGGATCGGCTGGAATTTGGGCGCGGCGGCAGTTCGTCCCTTGGCTTTGCGAGGCTTGGGGGCCGCTTTTTCGGCCTCGGCCATCGCCTCCTCAAACGCCTTGCCGCGCTTGCCCTTCAACGAGGTCGCGGGCGAGTCGTTGGCGATCTGCTGCATCGTGCGGCCCGTCTTGACGCTGGTCAGGCCACGCTCGACGAGCTCGTCCGATCCGCCCGCGAACTCGTCGTCGATCTTGCGCAGCAGCCAATTCTCGCGTTTCTCGCCGGGGCGCGGCTTCAAGCGGATCAGCAGCCACTCGCCTTTCATCCGCTCGCCCTCGAGCGTGAAATGGAGATGTCCCTTCTCCAGATCCTTCGCGCTCTTGCCCTCGATGGGAGCCCACGTCCCGCGATCCCACAACATCACCGTGCCGCCGCCATATTCCCCCTTGGGGATCGTCCCCTCGAAGGTCGCGTAGGACAGCGGATGGTCCTCGGTCCGCACCGCGAGCCTTTTGTCCTCGGGGTTGAGGCTCGGCCCGCGCGTCACCGCCCAGCTCTTGAGCACGCCGTCGGCCTCGAGCCGCAAATCCCAGTGCAGCCGCGTCGCGTCATGCTTCTGCACCATGAACGAGCTACCGGACGCCTTCGCGCGCTCGCCCTTGGGCTCCCTGGTCTTCGCGAAGTCGCGCTTCGCGTTGTATTTCGCGAGCGGGTCTGCGGCGCGGGCCATCGGTCAGGCCCGCTTGCGCGCCGTCGTGGGTTTCTTCGCCGGCGCGCGCCTGGCCGGGGCCTTCTTCGCTGGCGCCGGTTTCGCGCGGCTCGATTCGCCGGTCTTCGCCCCGGGCTTGTCGAGCGATTTCTTGAGCGCGGCCATCAGGTCGATCACGTTCGATCCGCTCGGCCGCTTCTCGTCCTCCTCCTCGAGCGCGACCTTGCCCGTCTTGCGCTTGCGCTCGACGAGGTCGCGCAGCGCATCGACATAGCGGTCGTGGAACTCCTTGGCGTCGAACGCCGCGGTCTTCTTGTCGATCAGCGTCTCGGCGAGGTCGAGCAGCTCCTCGTCGGGCTTCGAATCGCCGATGTCGCGGAAATAGGAGGCCGCTTTGTTGACCTCGTCGGCGTAGCGCAGCGTCTCCATCAGCATCCCGCGCCCGCACGGCTTGATCGCGACGACATATTCGCGCCCGCGCATCGCGAGCTGGCCGAGCCCGACCTTGCGCGTCTTCCGGAGCGCCTCGCGCAGCACGATGAACGCCTCTTCGGCGAGATCGTCGGCGGGGACCACGTAATAGGGCTTCTCGTAATAGATCGCGTCGATCTCGTGCGAATCGACGAACTGGGTGAGCTCGAGCGTCTTCTTCGACTCGAGCTTGACCGCGTCGATCTCCTCGGGCTCGAGCAGCACGTAATTGCCCTTCTCGACCTCGAATCCCTTGAGAATGTCCTCGGCCGCGACCGGGCCGATGCCGGGGACGACCTTTTCGTAGCGGATCGGCTTGCCCGAGGGCTCGTGGATTTGGCGGAACGAGATCTGCGCGCCGCTTTTGGTCGCCGAGTAGATTTCGACCGGGATCGAGACCAGCGCCAGCCTGATCTGCCCCTGCCAATATGCGCGCGCGGCCATTCGAGCCTCCCTGTTGGAACGGGAGTGAATCGCGCGGGAAGGGGGGATGTTCCGGGTGTTGCGTGCACAATCGACCATCGTCATTCCGGCGCAAGCCGGAATCTAGGGCGTCATCGCGCTTGATCGCCTGGACTCCGGCTTTCGCCGGAGTGACGACATTCCCTTAACCCTCATCGCGCTACTTCGGCCCCGGATACGGGTCCGCCTTGAGCAACCCCGCCAGATGCGCCGTGTTGGCCGCGACCAGCTTCGCGGTCTCGGCGACCTTGTCGGGCGTCTTCTTCAGATCCTTGTAATCGACCGATCCCATCGCTTCGCCAACCCAATAGCAGACGCCCGAAGCGGGAATGGTGAACCCCACATCGTTGAGCGCCTGGAAAAGGCTCGCGCTGATCGCGTGCGCGCCGTCCTCGTTGCCGACGATCGCCGCGATCGCGACCTTGGAATAGCTCGGCATCCGCCCCTGATCGTCAGTCTCCGAAAGGAAAGCGTCCATCCGCTCGCAGACGCGCTTGGCGACGCTCGACATCTGGCCCATCCAGACGGGGGTGCCGAAGATTAGGATGTCGGCGGCGAGGATGCGGCGGCGGATGTCGTGCCAGTCGTCGCCCTCGCCCTCGTCCGAGGTCACGCCGGGAAGGATGTTGAAATTGGCGAGGCGGATGGTCTCGGTGATTTCGACGTCATGCTCGGCGAAGCAGGGCTCAAGCGTTGCGATCATCTTGTCGGTCGAGGAGATTGATTTTCCCGGCTTGAGCGTGGCGTTGAGCGCGATCGCGGTAAGCGGCATCGAAGCTGTCCCTGCTGAAAAGGAAAGGGCCGCGTGATGCGGCCCTCTCCGGTGAGAGTAAAGTGAGGCTCAGTCGCGCTGCAGGTCGTCCTGCTCGCGCTGGCCCGGCTGTCCGCCTTCGCCCGGCGTGCGATCGCGCTCTTCCTGCTCCTGCTGCTCACGGCCGCCCTGCTGGCCGCCGCCCTGCTGCTGCTGGTCGTCACGACCCTGGCCACCCTGCTGGCTGCCGCCCTGGCCGCCCTGCTGCTGGTCGCCGCCGGTCCGGCCGGGCTGGTTCTGCTGCTGTTGCTGTTCGTTCTGGTTCGGGTTGGGGTTCTGCTCGCCCATCGGGTCTCTCCTGGGTGCTTTCCCGGTGTGGGAACGCTGCGCCTCCAGCGCATGCAAGCCCTTGTCGTTCCGCGCGAATCGACCAGACGTGGGAAAGATCGCGCGAAGCGGGCGCGGCGGCTTGGGGGGAGGCCGCCGCGCCCTTCGCATCGTCCGTCGGGGTTTACGGACGGCAAACGTAATAGAGGTTGACGATGTCGTGCGGCAGCCGGTGGGTCTCGATCGAAGAGAAGCCCGCGTCGTTGAGCATCGCGATCGCAAGCTGCTCGCCCCACGCCGCGCCGAGCCCGACGCCGCCCTGCGCGAGACTCACTGTCATGCAGTGCATGCACGAGATCGTGTAGAGGTAGGTGCCGATCGGAGAATCGAGGTTGTCCGCCACCTCGCTCGCCGCGTCGATGTCCTGCATCAGATAAATGCCGTCGGGGCGAAGCAGCCGGCGGATGTGGCTGAGCACGGTCGCGGGGTGCGCCTGGTCGTGGACCGAATCGAAGGTGAAGATGCAGTCGAAGCGCGCGTCGCCCTCGAGCAGGCTGGCGTCCTTCTGCTCGAAGCGGACGTTGGTCAGCCCCTGCGCCGCCGCCTCGTCGCGCGCGCGCTCGATCGTCTCGGCGCAGAGGTCGAAGCCGGTGAAGCGGCTGTTGGGAAATCGCGCGGCGAGCGTGTTCATCGCCCGCCCCGCTCCGCATCCGATGTCCGCGACCTCAATCCCGCTCTCGAGCGCGCCGAGGAGGCCGGAGGCGAGCGGAATGATATGCTCCTCGAGCCCCGCGACCACGGTCGCGTCGCTCTCCTCGGCCATCACCTCGTGAAAGCGGTCATAGGCCTCATAGGGCACGCCACCGCCCGTGCGGAAGCAGTCGACGATCCGCGATTCGACATTGCCCAGCACCGAGATGAACTGGAACATGCTCGCCATGTTTCCCTGCTCGGCTGAATCGCCGAGCAGCGCGGCGTGCGCAGCCGGCAGCCGGTATGACTTCGTCGCCGGGTCGAGCGTGACGATCTTCGCGGTCGTCATCGCGCCGAGCCATTCGCGGACATAGCGCTCGTCGAGGTCGGCGAGCGCGGCGAGCTCCTCGCTCGTCCGCGCGACGCCGTCATGCATCGCGTCGAGCAGGCCGGCGCGGTAGCCGACCGAGATCATCAGCGCGGCCGAGGCCTTGTTGATGGTGTCGAGCAACTGGCCGGCGAAGGCCTCCTCGTCGGGGCTCATGCCGGGGCTGTCCGCCAGCTCGACGATCATCGCGGTGTTGTTGCACATGGGGGATACTCCGTTGCGGGGATGGTCAGAAAAGGATGATCTGCTGCAGCAGGATCGACTGGATCGAGAGCAGCGCGACAAACACCAGGGCTTCGCGGTTCATGGCTTGGGTCCTCGTTTCAAGTTGCAACCCATCTCTGGAGCCGCGGCGTGTGCGCCGGCGTTTGAATGCGCGTTGGAATTGGGGCTAGAGGCGTGTGAACCGCGATTGAATCGCGTTTGCGGGGGCGGGCATGGCCGATCTCGGGGCCGATCGTCTGGAGATTTCGCTGCTCGGCGAGCTCGCGCTGCGCCGCGCGCGCGAGACGCTGGCGTTGCCTGCCTCGCGCAAGACGCGCGCCTTGCTCGTCTATCTGCTGCTCGCGGGCGTGCCGCAGCGGCGCGAGCGGCTGTGCGAGGTCTTCTTCGACATTCCCGACGATCCCCGCGCTGCGCTGCGCTGGTCGCTCACCAAAATCCGCGGGCTGCTCGGCGATCGCGCCGATCTCCTGTCCACCAGCGGCGATACGGTTGCGCTCGATGCCGAAGGTTTCGCGCTCGACACCGATCGGTTGCGCCGCGAGCCGGCGCGCGCCGAGGTCGCGCTCGCGCTCGAAAGCCCGCTCGCGGGGCTCGATCTGCCCGCGCTCGAAAGCTATTCGGCGTGGCTCGGCGTCGAGC
>JACMKH010000349.1 GCA_014380205.1 Sphingomonadaceae bacterium | reverse complement strand
TCCTTCGACGGCATCCCGGCCTCGATCAACTCGGTGATTCCGTCGCCGTCGTTGGAGGTGATGGAGCGGCTGTCGCGCGCGCGCGGCGAGATCGAGACGCTGCGGACCCGTCTTGCGGCGGAGGAGCGCGAATCTCAGGGCCAGGCGGTCCAGCTCGCGAGCCTCAATGAGGAGCTGGCGGTCCTCCAGCAGCGCTATGTCTCCGATCTCGCCGCGCGCGATCGCGACTATGCCCGCCAGATCGCGCTCTACCGCCAGACCGTTACCGACGTCAGCGCCACGCCCGAGGGGCTCGAGGCGCTCGAGCGCTTCAATAACGGCGACTGGGAAGGCGCGCGCGCGATCCTGACGCGGCTCACCGAGACGCTCGACCGCGTCGAGAACCTCCAGCGCGCCGCGCGTTACCGCAGCGTCGCGATGCTCTACCGCGAGGCGCGCAGCCGCGGCCAGGAAACCGTGGAGAACGTCATCGCCCAGTTCGAGCGCGTGGTCGCGCTCGACGACACCAATTTCAACGACTGGATCGCGCTCTCGCGCGCCTATTACGAGAATGGCGACACCGCGGGGATGCGCCGCGCTTCCGAGCGCGCGCTCGCCGCCGCGACCGACGACAGCGAGCGCGGCCGCGCGATGATCGACGCCGCCTATGCCGCGAGCCAACAGGGCGATCAGGCGCGCGCTCTGCAAATGGCCGAAGAGGGACTCACGCTCGCGCGCGAGCAAGTCGAGCGCACGCCCGAGGACGTCAACGCGCTTGACGACCTCGCTTATCAGCTGCGCTTCGCCTCCAACCATCATCAACTCGCGGGCGAGATCGACGTCGCGCTGGCGCAGAACCGCGAGAGCCTCGCGCTGTGGCGGCGGCTGCTCGCGGGCCAGCCCGAGAGCACGCGCTACCGCGACGGAATCGCGCTCGCGCTCATCTCGATCGCCGAGATGCTCGGCCAGCGCGGCGAGTTCGCCGACGCCAACGCCGCGCTGCATGAGGCGCTCGCCACCTATGACGCGATGATGGCGCTCGAGCCCGCTCGCCAGGAGCATCGCCGCGGCCGGCTGGTCGCGCTCTACCAGCTCGGGCGGCTCGAGGCGCTCCAAAATCGGCCCGCGACCGCGCGCGCGCATTATCAGGCGATGTTCGACGAGTTCGCGCGGCTCTCCGAGCTCGATCCGACCTCGGCGATGCACCGCCGCGACCGCGCGTCGAGCCGCTTCCTCATCGCCGAGACCTGGATCGCAGAGAACAACCGCGAGCAAGCCGAGGCGCTGTTCCTCGAAAGCCTCGCCGATTTCCGCGCGCTCGCGGCGAGCGACCCGACCTCATGGACGCGCAGGCGCGATATTTCAGAGACGCTCGTCATGCTCGCCGACGCCGCGCTCGCGCGCGATGCGACCGATGAGGCGCGCGCCCATTATGCCGAGGCCGAGACGTTGATCCGCGCGAACCTCGCCGCGAACCCGTCGTCAGCGGATGCGCGCAACGACCTTGCCGGCCTCCTCCCCAAGCTGCGCGATTTCGCGGCGCGCACCGGCGACATGGCGCGCGCGTCCGCGCTCGAGACCGAAATCGCGGCCTTGCCCGCGGCAGGCTAGCCGCCGTCGTCAGCTCAGCGCGATCACCACCGAACCCAGATGACCGTCTGGATTGCCGCGCATGTCGAGCATCGCCGCGCCCCCCGCGCGGCGGAAGATGCCGTCGTCGTCGTTGCGCCTCCGTCGTTGGCCGCGCTGAGCATAGGGCGGGCGCGCGTGAATCTGATCGGTCAGCTCGTCGGGGAAATAGAGCTGCGACGTGATCTCGCGCCCGTCGGTCAGCCACGCCTTGCAGTGGATGTGGACCGCGCGGCCCGAATACCAGCCGGGATAGATCGTCTCGAAGGCCACGATGCCTTCCGCGTCCGCGAGCTGGGTGCCGCGCAGCCAGGCCGCGTCGGCGGCGCCTTCGCGCGCATAGCCCGAATAGACGCCGTCGGCGTCGCAATGCCAGATATCGACACGCGCGCCAGTCGCGGGTGCGCAGCCCTTGGCCTCGACCACCTGAAGACGAAGCCGTAGCGGAACTCCGGATCGGTCCTCGGCAATATCGGCGCGCGTCAGGCGCGGATCGAAATAGAAAGGCCCTTCGGTCTGGCGCGGCGTCACGGGACAGGTCGATCCGGAGATCAATCCTCGCGCGGACGATGCCGATGGCTGCGCGCAGGCCTGCGTCCAGATCGGGACCATCGTGATGCCGAGCGCACCCGCGCCGCGGAGCACGTCGCGGCGTCGGAGGGAAGCTTCGGGCGAAGGTCGCATGGCCCTCTCGCTGGTCGGGTGGCGCGGGCAAGGCGTCGGCGCTAGACTGGCGCATGACGACCGAGGAGGCAAGCTTATGATCAATGGCGCGCATATCGTCCTCTATTCGCGCGACGCCGAGGCCGATCGCGGGTTCCTGCGCGAGACGCTCGGGCTCGACTGGGTCGACGCGGGCGGCGGCTGGCCGATCTTCGCGCTGCCGCCGAGCGAGGTCGCGGTCCACCCCGCCGAGACCGGCGGCACGCACGAGCTCTTCCTGATGTGCGATGATCTCGCCGAGACCACCGCGAAGCTCGAGGCGGCCGGGATCGCGTGCGAGCCGCCGAGCGAACAGCCCTGGGGCCTGCTCACGCGCCTCGCGCTCCCCGGCGGCAGCCAGCTCGGCCTATACGAGCCGCGCCACCCGCGACCGTAACCACCCCGGCGAGGTGACGCGCTGGCGATAGTCCCTATATCGCCGCCATGCATTTCCTCGACCAGGCCAAGATTTACCTCCGCTCGGGCGCGGGCGGGCCGGGGGCGGTGAGCTTCCGGCGCGAGAAATATATCGAGTTCGGAGGCCCCGATGGCGGCGACGGCGGCAAGGGCGGAGACATCGTGCTTGAGGCGGTCGAGGGGCTCAACACGCTGATCGACTTCCGCTATTCGCAGCATTTCAAGGCGCCGCGCGGCAAGGGCGGAGCGGGGCGGCAGATGACCGGCGCGGGGGGGAAGAATCTCGTCGTCAAGGTGCCCGTCGGCACGCAGGTGCTCAGCGAGGACAAGGAGCTGGTGCTCGCCGATTTCACCGCGGCGGGGCAGCGCATAACCTTGCTGGAGGGCGGGATCGGCGGGCGCGGCAACCTCTCCTACAAGACCTCGACCAACCGCGCGCCGCGCCAGCACCAGCCCGGCATGCCCGGGGAGGAAATGTGGGTGTGGCTACGGCTCAAGCTGATCGCCGACGCGGGGCTCGTCGGCCTGCCCAATGCGGGCAAGTCGACCTTCCTCAACGCGGTCTCGAATGCGAAAGCCAAGGTCGGCGCCTATCCCTTCACCACGCTCCACCCCAAGCTCGGCGTCGTCCGCCACAAGGGCCGCGAGTTCGTCATCGCCGACATCCCGGGGCTGATCGAGGGCGCGGCCGAGGGCGCGGGAATCGGCGACCGCTTCCTCGGCCATATCGAACGCTGCCGCGTGCTGCTCCACCTGGTCGATGCGAACGACGAGGATGTCGCGATGAGCTATCGCGTGATCCGCGAAGAGCTGGCGGCCTATGGCGCGGGGCTGACGGACAAGCCGGCGGTGGTCGCGCTCAATAAGATCGACACGCTCGACGAGGAGATGATCGCCGTGCTGACCGGCGAACTCGAGGCGGCGAGCGGCGCGGAGGTCGTGGCGATATCAGCGGCGGCGGGGACGGGTATTGCGGGCGCTCTCGACCGGTTGCTCGAGGCGGTCGGGCCGGAAGCGGGAGCGTTAACCGGAGATGATGAGGGCGAGGAAGCAATCGCATGGTCCCCGGTGTGAGGTAGCGCGACCGTGCGCACTTTGAGCGCCTCTCCGGTTCTGCTGCAAATCGCCATGCGCTCGCGACTGACCCGCTGTGCCGCCGGCATTGGCGCGACTCCCTCGTCACGCTAACGCGTCCATCATGACTCTGTTCTCCCCGTCCGCCTGCCCGCGCCTGATCGTCAAGATCGGTTCGGCGCTGCTCGTGGACGCGGAGGGCGGCGTTCGGCGGGAATGGCTGCGCGGGGTCGCGGCCGACATCGCCGCGCGCGCGCGCGAAGCGCAGCGGATCGCCGTCGTCTCCTCGGGCGCGATCGCGCTCGGGGCTCTGCGG